>JAUUYD010000142.1 GCA_030590585.1 Spirochaeta sp. | reverse complement strand
GATGGATATAAATTTGTTTATTCCGACTGGTGGTTCATCGTTCGTGAATCAGGAACCGAACCACTTTTAAGGCTGGTTATTGAAGCACGAAATGACGAGGAGCTGAATACAAAAAGAAGTGAGATCTCAAAAATAAAAAAACAGCAATGTATTTCGTAATGCGAGGAAGTGTTTTCTTCTACTTTCTCTCTGTATGATCTCCCTAATAAAGTCGGAGTTTCCCTGAAGTGGTGTTTAATTGCACCGGCGGAACAAGGGTCAATTATCAACTATCAGGCCGCTCAATCTCAGTTATACCGCTTTTCTTTATATTCCTCGGTGAACTTTCGGGGTGAAATTCCCATGCTCCTCTTGAACCCTCTGGAAAAGGTGAAAGGGTCATCATAGCCCAGCTCCATGGCAACACGTTTAACACTCATCCCGTCACGAATCAGCATTCCTGCGGCATGATTCATTTTAAGTCCGGTTATCAGCCTGTAGGGGGTTTGTGTGTCGAATCTCCTGAAGAGCCTGCAAAAGTATGAAATATCAATATTTGCTTCATCCGCCGCCGCCTGGACAGTCGATATCTCCAGGTAACGGTTCTCGATGATTATTCTGCATCGTCTGTAGGCCTCATACGCGGAAGATTTACGAATATTTTCCTCGCTGGCTGTTTCCGAGATTTTCATCAGAAGAACCTCAAAAAACTTCGAGCATATATCCTCACTGCCCTCTGTGTGCAGCCTGCCGTATTCCGTTATTTCTTCAAAGGTTCTTTTCAGGGACTCAAGGGAATGACTGTAGAGAACGCTATCCGACATGAGTTGTCTGAATATGGAGAAAGACTCCTGTACAGAATCTCCCGGGATAACATCAATAAAGTATTTTTCCATGGCTTCACCCCTGTCAGCCGAGATTTGATGGGGGATACCGGGCCCGTATAAATAAACCGATCCCGGAAGGAGGTTGAAGCTGCGGCCGTTCAGATGGAGAGTGCCCCGGCCGGAACTCACAAGTTCCAGGGCCCAGTAGTTGAAATCGCTCCTTTTCACCATGTATCCCGGGATGCATATTTCCATTCCGCCGGAAACCACCTGGTATTTTCCGGAATCTGATTTCAGTGCTTCGGGTTTAAAAAAACGTCTGGCCGTGCGTATCTGATTGGAGAAATAACCGGGTTCGGGGGAAGTGATCTGGTCAATAATTGCCATGCTGTGTCCATGATTTGCCATACATTAATATTTGTCCAGAGTATAAACTTCCAATACATGAAATACATTCTGAGTATCGATCTCGGCACTACCAGTATGAAAGTCGTTTTATTTGACGAAAAACTGTCAGCTGTTGTCAGTGCTAAAGTGGATTATTCTACAGATTATCCGGCTCCGGGCTGGGCCGAGCAGGATGCAGCTCAGTGGTGGGATGCCTTGAAAACGGCTATCAGACATTTATTGAGTTCTGATGACGCTCCAGACCCGGTACAGATTGCAATAATTGCCATTGATGCGATGACACCGACTGTGGTACCCGTGGACAGGAGCGGTAAAGCTCTGCGAAAAGCCATTATCTGGATGGACCGGCGCTCGGAAGCCGAATGCCGGATGATAGAAGATTCTCTTGGCGCGGATCTGTTCAAAATCAGCGGTAATCACAACGACCCCTCCAATTTTGCGCCTAAGATGAGGTGGGTGAAGGAGCATGAACCGGATATTTACCAACGGGCTGAAAAATTTCTCTTTGCCAATGCCTACCTGGTTTACCGATTGACGGGTGAGTTTTCCATGGATGAAACCCAATGCGGTCTGAGTCAGCTCTGCGACACTCTCAAGGGGGAATGGAGTGATACCCTTATTCAGGGAAGCGGTCTGGACAGGGACAAACTTCCTCCGATTTACAAAAGTACCGACATTGTGGGCCGCATCAACAGCAGTGCTGCTTCGGAACTCGGCCTTTCCAACGGCACGGGGGTAATTGCCGGGGCCATGGATAATGTAGCAGCCGGCCTTGGAGCTGGAATTATTGGGGATGGAGATCTTTACATTTCGGCAGGAACAGCAACGAATATATCCTTGTGCACCATTGAGCCCCGTTTCCATCAGTCCTTTCACATCTATCAGCACATTGTTCCCGGCCGGTGGATACATACCGCTGGAGTCGATTACGGCGGCGCCGGTTACAAATGGTTTGCCAAGCTCATCGGCGAGAACGATTATGCTTCTCTGGATAACCGGGCTGATGTCGTGAACCCCGGGGATCGGCCCCTGATTTTTCTCCCCTACATGGTGGGACAGCGGGCACCTCTCTGGAACAGTCATACCCGGGGTGTTCTTTTCGGTATGGATCCCTCGATGAACGATGGGGAACTGGCCCGATCGTTCATGGAAGGTAACGTCTATGGTGTACGCAGAATATTGGAACTCACAGCTGAGCTCGGGGCTTTTCCCTCTGCCGGACGGCTGACAGGTGGGTGTTCGGAAAGCCGGGTGTACTCTCAGATATTCGCGGATGTTCTGGGGATTGACATACACCGGGTTGGTGAAATGGACACGGCTCCTCTGGGTATTGCCATGACAGGGGCTCGGGCAGCGGGATTCTTTGATGATTTTGAATCGATGGCCCGGATGCTCACCTCCCGGGGTGTTCATACTCCCCAGGTGAATAATCATAAGTTCTATAACGCCGGATATGAACTGTTTGATACTTTATACAGACAGCTGGAGCCGGTTTTTCAAAAGTTAAGCGCATTAAGTTCGCAGGAGGAATTATTGTGAAAGCAGTTATACGCCGGGGACCGAAAAGAGTCTCTGTTGAAGAAAGAGATATGCCTGAGCCCGGTGACAATGATGTGGTGATAAGAGTGGCCTACACGGGAATCTGCGGCTCTGATACCCACCGGTTTATTGAGGATAACCCCAAGTGGGACAAGCTGGTTCTCGGGCATGAGTTTTCCGGGATTATTCACAGTGTCGGGGAAACTGTTGTCGATATGGCTCCCGGGGATAAAGTGACCGCCGCTCCTCTGGTTCCCTGTCATGAATGCGCTTTCTGTGCCCGGGGTGAATTTTCCCTCTGTGAAGGGTATACCTTCATCGGATCCCGGATCGACGGGAGTTTTGCCGAGTATGTGAAGGTTCCCGCAGCCAATATTGTGCCTCTCGGCGATGGGTTTCCTCTGGAAAAGGGCGCCTTTATCGAACCGGTTACCGTCTGCCTGCATCCCATTCTCAGGCTTGATAATCTGCTGGGTAAAACCGTCGCGGTTACCGGCCTCGGAGCCATCGGGCTTCTTGCCGTACAGATATTCAAGGCTATGGGTGCAAAGCACATTATTGTCAGCGATATTGTTTCAGAAAAGCTCAAGATGGCCCTGGAAATGGGAGCTACGCAGGCCGTCAATGTTGCCGAAGAGAGCCTTGAAGATAATCTGGACAGCCTTGGAGGAGCCGATGTGGTGTTTGAATCATCCGGTTCAAATCCCGGGAAACTCAGTGCTGTGCGAATTGCCAAAGGCCGGGGCACCGTTCTTCTAGTTGGTACTTCTCCCCGGGATATTACTTTTGAGGCATCCTTATTTGAACGAATTACCCGTAAGGAGCTGAACATTGTCGGTTCATGGATGAACTATTCGGCACCCTGGCCGGGGCCTGAATGGGAAACGGCAGTCTGGATGCTTCAGGAGGGACTGATCGATATCGAGCCTCTTACCACCCATCGTTATGTTATTGATGAGTTCCAGAAAGGTCTGGATGTAATATTCAGCGGGAAAGAGCTTTTTATAAAAATAATCATCACACCGTCACAGGATATTTCATGACTGCAGTTGAAACGTTTACAGCCATTCTCAAAGCCAATAAATCAGGTAATCCGAAGGGTATCTATTCGGTCTGTTCCGCCCATGAGGGTGTAATTCGAGCCTCGATGAAACAGGCTCTGGAAGACGGTTCCATACTTCTGGTTGAATCCACCTCCAATCAGGTTGACCAGTTCGGTGGATACACCGGAATGAAGCCGAATGAATTTGCCGCATACCTAAAGCGGGTTGCCGGGGAAACAGGGTTTCCAACAGACCGGCTTCTACTCGGTGGGGATCATCTTGGCCCGAACAGCTGGCAGCATCTGAATGCTCAAGAGGCCATGGTCAACAGTCATGAACTTATCAGACAGTATGTGAGTGCCGGTTATCAGAAAATTCATCTGGATGCCAGTATGTTTCTCTCAGATGATAAGGGAGATAGAACTAAACCCCTGGCGGATGAAATTGTAGCCCGGAGAGCAGCCGCTTTATGTTCCACAGCAGAAGAGGCATATAAGGCTCTGGGCAGCGGATCTCCGCCCCCGGTTTATATCATCGGAACTGAAGTGCCGATTCCAGGCGGAACGAAAGAGCAGGAAGAAGGGCTTGAAGTAACCCCCGCGTCCGATGCCAGGCAGACGGTGGAAATTACCCGGAACGCATTTATTAAGGAAGGCCTTTCTGATGCCTGGGAGCGGGTTTGCGGTCTTGTGGTACAAGCGGGAGTAGAGTTCGGGGACGACCAGGTTTTTGACTTCAATTACGAAAAAGCTTCGGAGTTGAGTCATGCACTTGATGATATCCCGAACCTGGTATTTGAGGCTCATTCCACCGATTATCAACAGCCTGAAGCATTGAAAGAGATGACGGAACTGCATTTCTGTATTCAGAAGGTGGGGCCCTGGCTCACTTATGCATGGCGGGAAGCCCTTTTTGCTCTGGCAGCCATAGAAGACGAGATAGTTGCAGCTGGCAAGGTGTCAGGGCTGAAAAGAGTTCTGGAGGAAGCGATGCTGGATAATCCGAAGTATTGGCTTAAGTACTACCCCGGTAGTGAGAGGGATCAGTACATTAAGCGTAAATACAGTTATTCAGACCGCAGCAGATACTACTGGCCGGACAAACTACTTGTAGACGCTGTAAATCTGCTCTTTGCGAATTTGAGAGCTCATGTGATTCCTCCAACTCTCCTCAGCCAGTATTTACCTGTTCATTATCATGCCTGGCGGAAGGGGATCCTGGATCTTGATCCTCAAAATCTTGCAGAGTTCCATGTCGGAGAAGTATTGAGAGCTTATTCGGCAGCTTGCCATAGTTAATATGTTACTAGGTAAAGTAATAAGCATCCTGAATAAGGATGTCATCAATAAGCGGATAATTTATTAAAAAGGAGTTAATTATGAGTTATGCGACAACTGGAAAATTTGAAATTGCGGCTGATGCTGTCGATCCCCTGAAAGTACCCTTTCGGATAACAAGGAACGGCACAAGAATCCCGGCAATCGGTCTTGGTACATTCGGTTCCGACCGGTTCACCGCGGATGAAATTTCAGCGGCCGTCATCGGGGCCGCGGAAGTCGGTTATCGTCATTTCGACTGTGCCAGTATATACGGGAATGAAAAGGATATTGGTAAATCCTTAAAGGTGATTTTGGACGGAGGTATCCCGCGTGAGGAGCTTCACATCACCTCGAAGGTGTGGAACGATAGACATGACGATGTGGTGAATTCCTGCAAACAATCCCTGATCGATCTGGGTCTGGATTATCTGGACCTCTATCTGGTGCACTGGCCCTTCCCCAACTTCCATGCACCGGGTTGTGATGTCGATTCACGATCCCCGGATGCCAAGCCCTACATTCATGAGACTTTCATGAAAACCTGGGCTCAGATGGAGGAGCTTGTCGACCTCGGGCTGGTGAAGGAAATCGGTACGTCCAACGTCACTGTTCCCAAGCTCAAGCTGATTCTCCGGGACGCCCGGTTCAAACCGGCAGTGAGTGAAATGGAACAGCATCCCCATTTTCAGCAGCAGGAATTGTTTGATTTCGTTAGATCTAAAGACATCGTCCCCATCGGTTTCGCTCCCATCGGATCTCCCACCAGGCCCGACAGGGATAAAACCGAAGTGGATACCGTGGATATTGAAGACCCCGCCATCACCGGGCCGGCCAAACGCCTGGGCGTCCATCCGGCGGTCATCTGTGTAAAGTGGGGCCAACAGCGGGGTCAGATTCCCATTCCCTTCTCGGTTCACCGTAACGAGTACCTGAGCAATCTGTATGGGGTGGTGAACGAGCCCCTGACTGATGAGGAAATGGAGGCAATCTCCAAGGCCGATAATAACTGCCGTCTCATCAAGGGGCAGGTATTTCTATGGAAAGATGGACAGACATGGGAAGCCCTGTGGGATATGAGCGGAGAAATCACAGCTCCTTAATACAATAAAAATGGGGCCGTCCCATATGGGACAGCCCCCTTTCTTTCTACTTCGTTCATTCGGGAATGATTCCCAAACGAACGAGGTGCGCCCAGTATGGCCAATATCCAGCGGGTGAAAATCCCGACTCAGCCTTTAAAAGGAGGGAATGAGTAGACAAGGGCAAGGGTGTCCGAAGAAAACCGTCGACCGCCGATGGATTCCCAGG
>JAUUYD010000295.1 GCA_030590585.1 Spirochaeta sp. | reverse complement strand
ATTTCGACAGTCTGCTCCATATAAATCGCCGATTCGGTTCGTGTCGGCATCAGGACCGGAAGTAGTTTCGTGTATCCGGGAACCTTGACCGGGCTGCCGTCAGGGCGGTTTTTAATCAGCATAGTCATATCAGTATATCAGAGTGGTCTGAATAGACTAGTATGGTTTGAAATGAAACACTCAAGGATTGAGGTCAGCAAAAAAACTGAAATACCGGTAACAGAAGTTCACACACTCATCATCGGATCTGGCGCCGCGGGACTCAACGCCGCCGTCCAGCTTCATAGCCGGGGTATTGAGGACATTCTCGTCGTCACCGAGGGACTTCGGATGGGAACCTCCATCAACACCGGTTCGGACAAGCAGACCTATTACAAGAGTGCCATGTGCGGCTCAGACCTCGACGCGCCGGCGGCTATGGCGGCCAACTACTTCACTCCCGGAGGCATGCACGGCGATCTGGCACTGGTGGAAGCCGCCGTCTCCTCCCGGGCCTTTTTGAACCTTGTGAATCTGGGAGTCAGTTTTCCCACCGATGCCTACGGTCAGTTTGTCGGGTATAAAACCGATCACGACCCCGCCCGCCGGGGTGCGTCGGTGGGTCCTTACACCTCCCGTGATATGTGCCGCGCTCTTATTGCAGAGCTGAAACGGCGGAATATCCCGATTCTGGAAAAGATGGATGTGGTGAGTCTGCTGACTGACGGGATCGTTCCTCGACCGAACCGGCAAATTCTCGGCGCTCTGGCCATGGACAGCTCAGGGGAACTGGCGGCTTTTTCCGCGCAAAATGTTGTCTTCGCCGTAGGCGGCCCGGGAGGTTTGTATCAGACCAGTGTCTATCCGGCGGTGCATACCGGAGGCATCGGGATGGCCCTGAAGGCCGGAGCTGCGGCTCAGGGGCTCCCCGAATCCCAATACGGCCTGGCCTCGGTGAAGTTCCGATGGAATGTCTCGGGTACTTACATGCAGGTGGTGCCGAAGTTCATCTCCACTGCCGCCGATGGAAAGAGTGGTCAGAAAGAATTTCTCCGGGAGTACTTTGAAGCCGGAAGTCGCGGTATCGGTTCCGGTATCGGCAGGCTGCATACTATGGTTTTCCTCAAAGGTTATCAGTGGCCCTTTGACTCGAAGAAAATTCCCGATGGATCGTCCATTATCGATATTCTGGTGTACATCGAAACTGTCATAAAAGGACGCCGGGTTTTCCTGGACTTCCGGGAGAACCCCGAGGGATTTAATCTCGAGGATATGGAGGCCGAAGCCGGGGATTATCTGAGGAAATCCGGGGCCCTGCAGTCCTCACCGATTGAGCGGCTGGAGCATATGAACCCCGGTGCTGTCAAACTCTATAAAGACCATAACATTGATATCGCAAGGGACATGCTGGAAATTGCCGTTTGTGCCCAGCACAACAACGGGGGGCTTGCCGGTAACCACTGGTGGGAGTCGGTGAATATTTCCGGCCTCTACCCTGTGGGGGAAGTCAATGGGTCTCACGGTGTGGCCCGTCCCGGCGGGTCGGCTCTGAATGCCGGGCAGGTAGGGGGCTTTCGGATAGCCGAACACATCGCCCATGTCTCTGCAAATACCCCGGCGGCAGAGGACGTTTGTCCATCTGAGGCCTTCCGCCGGGCTCTTCAAAGCGAGGCCCGGGATGTTCTGGTATTTCTCGATCGATGCAGAGAGGCTTCCTTGAGCTGGAAGTCGGTCATGAACGAGTTTCAGGGCCGCATGACCCGGTATGGGGCTCACATACGTTCCACCGAAGGACTCCGTATCGCGCTTAGTGAAGCCCGGGAGCAAATGGCGATTTTTGAGGAACAGGGCTGCTCTGTCTCCACACCCGGGGAGGCGGTCCATGCCTTGAAAAACCGTCAGCTCTGTCTTGCTCACCGGGTGTATCTGGAATCTCTGCTGTTTCAACTGGAAAGCGGAGTAGGGTCCCGGGGATCTGCCATGGTGCAGGATTCCTCAGGTATCAGTATTCATCCCCGGCTTGATAAGAATGAGTGGAGCTTTACTCCGGAAGACCCCTCGTTCCGGGATAAGGTGCTGGAAACGGTTTTTGAAGACGGTGTGGTAAAAAACTGCTGGGTGAGCCGTCGTCCCATCCCCGAGAGTAATCTCTGGTTTGAGACAGCCTGGGCGGAGTTCCGGGAAGGTTCGATTTACCGTTAAACAGAACATTTCCCGGACATCAGATTACATCAATGAGCTCTTTACGGATTCAAATTCATCCTTGCTGATCTCACCTCCGGCATATCGTTTCTTGAGAATCTCCAGAGAACTCTCTTCCCGGGGATTTGAGCCGAAGCGGTTGGATGAATTTCTGGTTGCAACAACCGCCAGATAGATAAGAACTCCGATAAGAAGAATGCCGAATATCATCATGATTATTGGGCCTCCGATGCCCAGAAAGCTTTGTGCCGGCCAGCCTTGATAAAAATGCATAACTTATACTCCTCCTGCTTGAGGATAGATTAGCCGGGCAAGATGAACGGGATATGAACCGTATGTGTTGAATCTCAAGAATCCCAGACAGTTGTCATATTCTTGCCATTGTGCTTGGACTTGTACAATGCCATATCAGCATTTACGGCAGCCTCCGGTATTTGCTATCAGCTCTCATTCCTCAGTCCCGTAAAAAAGATCCACACACTGTGGCGGTTCACCTTCTTTCAGCTCCACCAGCCCCCGGTTTGACAGGTGCAGCTCCCCCAGTACGATGAGCCCCAGAAGGCTGATGGTCATTTCAACCGATTCGTGAGGACAGCCGATAGTCCTCAGGGCCCCTTCCAGGTCTCCGAGTTCTTCCGCGGCCTCCTTGACAGATTTGAGACTCATCAGACCGGCGAGGGGCAGGCTCATCAACGCAAGCACACGGCCATCCCGGATTACGGTGATGCCTCCGCCGCTTTTCCGTAGTGTATTGGCAGCAAGGGCCATGGCCTCATCATCGGTGCCGATTACCAGCAGGTTGTGGCAGTCGTGGGATTGAGTTGACGCGTAGGCGCATCCGGCTTTGAAGCCCAGGCCTGTGAGAAACGCGGCGGCTCGGCGCTGTTCTTCCGGAATGGCCGGGGCATGGCGGTATATCATGGAGATTTTTGCCAGGTCTTCTTCGGGATTGGCATGTAATTGACCTCTACGCGGCACGAAACGGATTCGTTCCTGTTTCGTGTACACCATTCCCGGTATCAGGCGGATTATCCGGAGGTCAATTGGATCCGGTCCCGGGGCCTGTACAATAAAATCCTCGGCGGATTGCTTCGGGAGATGAATGGACTCGGTTGCCCACCGGGGATATTTGTAAGCCGGAATGGGATGGAGAAGCCGGCCGTTTTCAGCAACCGGGGTTCCGTTGCTGATTACCAGTTCCATACTGAAGTCCGATAGATTATCTACAAGCAGAATATCCGCAGCTCTACCCGGTGAGACAGATCCTATCCACCGGGATTTTTCAAGGAGTTGGGCCGGATTAATGCTTACCATCTGAATGGCTTTCATCACGGGAATCCCCAGTCTGATCGCCTCTCTGAGAACCCGGATCAGATGCCCTTCCTTCTCGATGGTGCCTGGTGTCACATCGTCAGTCACCAGAGTGAACATCCGGGTATCCATATCCGGATTCTCGAGTATGGCCGGAACCAGATTCGGCAGATCCAGCCAGGCACTGCCGTAACGCAGTTGGACATACATCCCCCGGGAGGCTTTTTCCAGAGCCTCATCGGCCCGGATACTTTCGTGACAGGCCGTGATTCCCGAAGCGATGAAGGCGTTAAGTCCCTTAGAATCTTCCGGCGAGGCAAAATGACCGGTAAGCACCTTATCGGCTTTCAGCCCTTCGGCGGTAATGGCATGTACCGCCGGGTTCCCAAAAATCATCCCCGGGAAGTTCATCTGCTCACCCTGAAGGGACGCCCATCCTTTTTCATAAGCCATTCTGACATCATCGGCTCCAACAGCCGCACCGGCGTCTTCCATACCGGGAATGGAGGGAACACAGACCGGCATGGCCGGTAGAACCTTGAGAGGCAGGTTTTTCGATGTCAACCAGAAAAGTTCCACAGCCTTCAATCCGAAAACGTTGGTGATTTCATGATTATCCGGGCATATCGTCGTAGTTCCGTGGGGGAGTATGCCGGCGGCAAAGGAGGGGAGGTCTACCATAGTGCTTTCAACATGCATGTGGCTATCGATGAGCCCGGGGAGTATGAACGTCCCGGAGCCGTCAATTTCCAGGGTGTTCTTCCCGACGGGATGGGTTGAGGCATCACCAACCAGCGCGATGGTATTTCCATAAACGATGACATCGGTGTTTATTTCAAGGCGGCCGGTAAGAACATTTACCAGAGTCGCGTTGCGGAT
>JAUUYD010000162.1 GCA_030590585.1 Spirochaeta sp. | reverse complement strand
AGAACCAGTAGAATCCATGGCCATTTCCGCTTACCTTCAGCAGGTTTTTTCCCCTTATCAGCTGATGTGATGGTTGCGGGAAGAACCGGTTTCTCCCGTGCAGCGGCTATTACTGCTTTATCCGAGTCTGAGATACCGGCTTTTTTCTCAGCCGCGGGTTTATCCTTAACTGTCTCCGCCTCGGAAAGTATCGCCAGCTGTTCAGCGTTTAGCGGTCCCTGCCCCCCCTGGCCCAGGCTGCTGATCAGTCTGAGTAATCGTGCCAGATCTTCATCCCATGGATCCTGATCCAGGCTGGCAATTTCGACAATACGATCATTTGTCTCATGGGCCGCTGTAATATCTGCGGGAACAAATCCCCTTTTGGAGGAACGCCAAAGAAGGCACGGCACATCTCCCAGATACAAATCGCCCCAGAATGGAAGAATCGGGTCCGGTGACGGGAGTCGATTCAAGAGAACTCCTACAGCTCCGGCCACCTGTTCGGCACTTTTAACAAGCCCATGTTCATCCCCCAATTGATTTTTCAAAATCTCAATGACGGTAAGAACGTTGGAGTAGAAAAACCAGGATGGTCCGCCGTCAATCGGATTACAGCGGCGCAGGGCATCCCTGACATTTCCGCCGTTCTGTTTCAGCAGCGGGCTGATTGAGGTTTTCTTTGCCGCGATGTCATCCCTGAACATCTTCAGATACCTCTCCAATGCAGTAACAGCCGTAACTTCGCTGTTTGAGAGATGATCTTTTACATTGGTGAGGGTGTAGCCCACATATTTATCAACCAACTGATGAACAGGAGCATCATGACCGATGAACTCAATAGGGAAACCATCGGGAGGAGAGAAAATAACATGAGCCGATTCGGAATTGATACGGATACGGCTGTTATCCATATCAATGGAGATACCATTCTCCAAATCTGCCCCGAATGCCAGTTCTGGAAGACCGGCACGATGCAGAAGCCAGTGATCCTCTTTATGACTGACGATAGAGTCACGGAATGTAGCTTTTCTTTTACCGGAGACATCAGTGACATCAAGGGTTGCGGGAACATCACCCCTCTCAGGAAAAAGCAGTTTCAGTTTTCTCTGCAGTTCAGGACTGGATGTAATTACCCGGAGTTGTTTTCGCCGCTGCCGCATTCGTTTGACAAAACCTATGTATACTGCCGCATCGTGGGAGTCCATCAAGTCTGAAGTAAGATTGTAAGCTGAGGCGCTGATAAAATCAGGATCGACGCCGTTTCCCATCAGCCTGGCGACAAAACCCGGATGCGCGGCAAATGAAAGAAACTCCCCGGCCTCATACCAGAATGAGTTTCCTTTTGAAAGAACCACTCCCTGACCCGAAAAGTCCTGGCGAATGTATCTGAGGGGGTTTCTGAGGAACTCACTTTTGGCCTCTTCGTAAAGACGGACAAAGTGCCGATCTTCCTTTTCCCGTTTATCCAGATCAAAAATAATCTGATCGTCATATCGAAGATGAATATTACCGCTTGAATAAAACCAGATCATATGCCGGCGTTCACCGTCTTTGACTTTTCTGTAATCGGTAACATCATCGGTAGGCAGATCGAAGCTTTTAAAGAATCGGCGAATTGTCGCGACAACACTGGTATCACCCAGATAGCGGCCGTGAAACTTGGGGGCCATCAGGATTTCAACCAACGGATTCCCCACATGATCATCGGTTACTACAGTGGTGGACAATACATCGTGCACTTCATCGGGAATATCCCGGGTATTGCCGATTCGTAAAAAAGGACGAATGTCATCACGTTCTTTACCGAGATATACGATGTAACACTCACGGCCGATGCGGAAAATACGGGATTCAGGAACAATGATATCAGACATGAAAGACTATCCTTGTCAAGAAAATATTGATTCGCGAATACTTCATCATTATAGCCACCTCCTGCAACAGCGGGCAAGCAATTCAAATCTTATCGGTTGGGAAGTACAAATGGCTGAAGCGGCCAGAGAGGCGGATCTTCAATTTCACCTCTGGCATCCCTGTCTGCCATTCTGATGAGATAACCAATCAGGTTTCTGAACCAGGCGAGTAAACCGAGGGTTTTTTCCGTCAGGGCAGCAGAATCGAGGGACAGCTTTTCCACTTCAGCTGAGTAAAGAGAACTGCTGAATATCTTTGTAAGATCCGCGCCATTTACCATACCGTCTGCGCCGTCAGCCCATAGATCCCAGAAACCATGCAGTGCCGGATTTTTCTCATTCTTCAGAGCGGAGCCCGGAGCAGCGGGAGATCCGAAAATATGATCGATCCGTACCGGGCCGGTAACATCGCGTCCGATAAACAAGGCAACACATGCGGCCATTCCCTCAAGCATGGCCCCGCTTCCTGCCAAAGCCGTAATCAGTCCGGCGGTTGCAGGAGGTACGGGATACCAGTCTTCCACTTCAGGAAAATGCGGCTGATGGTCCGAACCGTCAGGAATGTCAGTCTGACGGTAATGATCAATGAGAGCCACCCTGAGAGCCCGATACCTTTCTGTAAGCCTTCCTGTGAGAATCGCCGTCTTCCGGTAGCGGCCCGATTTATTCCCTCCGACAACTGCATGATGGGCTCCAAGGGCGGCAGCATCTCCCACAGCCCTGTCACATCTCCTGCAGGAGGCACAGGGAGTCAGATAGAGACAATTCTCAAGGGAATACATCACCATAGTGTGTTCCCTGTCGGTATTTGTAACAACACTGTTCTTGGGATATGTGACGGATTCTTCCCTGTCGGCAGTTTCCAGACGGTCCGCCAGATGGGAGGCCATACCCTCAGCACGTTCATCCCGCCCCGGGCCTTCTTCTTCCTCCATCATTGATTCAAGATGGTCGGCAGCTTCCTTAAGCAGCTCTTTCTCCAGAGACGGTGCTGTACCGGCCAGGCCGATGAGAGCTTCAGTTCGACCGTAAAGGGCCTCATCGTCATCAATATCCAGTTTTGCCGCTTTATGAAAAAGCCCGAATGCTTCCCAGTCCCGCCCAAGCCCCATCAGAAATCCGGCATGAGCTGTGAGGATGCGGACTTTAAGAGCTTCATCCTCCCCGGCAGTTCTGTAAGCTTTATTGTAAGCCTCCCGGGCTGAAGAGCTTTGTTTACGATCATACCAGCAGCGCTGTCCTCCTTCAGATTCTTTCACCGCCAGAAGATTTGCTCTGAGATTGGCAATATTAAACCAAAAAAATGCTGCAAAAGACGGGACGGCGAGAATATCCTTTGAATGATGCTCCAGAAGATAAAGTCCGTATTCAAGGATTGATTCGTCCCGTAGAGCAATTCCGGCATCTGCCATCAAAGCAATTTTGGAAAAGAGTTCATCGGGACGTGTTACGGGAATATCAACAAGCCGGGTGAAGGATTCCCGAAACCCTCCCCGATCCATAATCGTCCTTGCTTCTCCCAGAGCTTCTGAAAACGTACTCACTTCTTCATTATAGCGTGAACTTTAGATAGTGTTCCTCAGCTTGTCACACTTTTTGTAAAAGTTACTTCAACCCGCTCCAGAGATTTCTCCAGATCCGTCGAAACTCACTCCAGGCCATGGAAAATAATTTGTGACAAGCTGGGGGACACTGGGTTAATCTCATCTGATGAAGTTTTTTCAAGCTCTGATACTGATTTCACTTCTCTTTTTATCCGGCTGTCCGGCTGATAAGGGAGAAGCTCAAAGACTGGAAGTCAGCACGCCAGAGGTCAGTAAGGGTATTCTTCATGAAAAGTTCAGCTTCAATATGGTTGAATTTGAAGAAGGTCTTAAAAACCTGCCCGCGGCAGCTGTAGAGAATCCAAATGATTTTTTATCCATTGCAGCCCGGATGCTGGAAATGCAGCCTGAATATCTTTTTCTAGTGGATAAAGACCATGCCCTCAATCCGGATTTTATTCCCGGGGAAATCATAAAACTGGCTGCATACCCGGATATTCGGACGGGAAGAGACGGGCTGACACTTGATTCCAGGACTGCCGAAGAACTATTGAAGCTGATTCAGGCAGCTGATGGGGATGGAGTGACACTGCGGGTTTCATCGGCTTACAGATCGTACGAATATCAGCAGGATCTATTTAAAAGATTCGCGGAGAGGGACGGCGAAGAGGCGGCTTCGCGTTACTCGGCGAGAGCGGGAACGAGTCAGCATCAGCTGGGAACAACTGTCGATCTGGGTGATATCACCAATGCGTTCGCGGTCAGTACTCCCGGGCTCTGGATGAATGAAAACGCTGATGATTTCGGCTGGAGTCTTTCCTATCCGCAAAAAATGGAGTCGGTAACGGGGTATAAATGGGAAAGTTGGCATTGGCGATGGATTGGGGTTGATGCGGTGAGGATGCAGAATGAGTACTTCGATGGTGTTCAGCAAAACATGCTGCTGTTCTGGCATGAAAACACCTCCACTCTGAGGGAGGCGCTGCTTCAGGATTATTAGTCTTCTCTTATATCATTCCGATAAAACATCGTATCGGGTTATTTCATCTCCATTCACCATCACAAGAATGCCGGTACCAACAGGAACCACATAGGGAAATGAGAACCTGCCGCCGGAATGCGGCATTGAAAACAACTTGCGGTCTTCGGCACCGGGTTCCCTGATGATAACTTCAAGCAGAACGGGGACAGGATACTCAGGAAGTGTAAAGTCAAATAAACCATAATGGAATTCTTCAGGCCAGGATTCAGGCCGGCTGTAGCGAATGATTATGGTTCGATCGAGTCCCACCTCCGATTCGGGAAGGGGAGATTGAGATGTAACCCTGGCCACTGTTCCGGCAGGTTCTACACGATCTTCAACAAAAATAAATGGAAGAGGCAGATGAGAGAGAGATCTTATGGCGTTATCGACGCTGTATTTCTCCCAGTCGGGAAGTTTGATGGGCTTATCCAGGCTGCCCCGGCTGACAATGAGTATCAGGTCCTCAGGTTCTCCAAGAGGCGTACCGGCAGGGGGTGTCTGAGAAAGAACTGTACCCGGTTTCGAATCATCATATACATATGTTACAGGCTCCCGGATAACAAGGAGGGGTTTGAATGTTGAGAAGAGTGAAGCCAGACGGCCACGTACTTCGGTAATGGTTTTTCCGACATAATCTTCAACATTATCTACGATAGCTCCCATACTGACAGTGACTATTACCCGCCGGCCTGCTTTTACATACAGGCCGGGTTCGGGGTCCTGATCGATTACAATACCCTTATCCGAAGGATCACCGGTGTATTTCACCTGTATACGGGGATATAGCTCCCTTTCCTGCAGCATAACCAGGGAATCAACAAGGTCTTTTTCAACAATATTTGGAACAACTGTCCTCTCAGCCCCGCGGACCGCCAGAAAAAAGAACACTGTGAAAAAGAAAAGCATTACAAGAAATGCCCCTCCTACTATGTAGAGAGAACGACGGAAATATCGGCGTTCAGTTGGATCGTCAACCTGCACGGAAAGACTGTCGGAAACGGCGTTTGGTGAACCCGGTATAAAATCAGATGCATTTCGACGGTTCTTTTTTTTCAGTCCGCTGTCGGCATCTGTGCTGCGGCTGCTGCCTTTCGCAGAGGATTCTTTATCTTGTTCAGGACTCATGAACTTTATCTCCCAGTATTATGCCGTTATCCAGAGTAACCCCGTTCAAAAAGGATCGGAAATCCAGGGGTTTCCGGGACGCCAGCTGAAGTTTTGTTACTGCCAGAATACCATCCCCAGTTTGTATCAGGATACCTCGGGATTTGTCCACTCCCAGAACCATACCCGGAACAGCGGCCTCCATGGATTTTTCCTCTGTTTTTTCGCCAGCAGCAGGTAGTACGGATGATTCAAGAATTACCAATGTATCAGTCCCCAATGTGCTTCGCGTTTTGGGCCAGGGAGTAAAAGCTCTCACCATCCTTTCTATATGATGAGCAGGAAGATCCCAGTTGATAATACCATCTTCTTTGCGGATAAGTCGGCAGTATGT
>JAUUYD010000486.1 GCA_030590585.1 Spirochaeta sp. | reverse complement strand
TCTCCTGTCTGGTGGTGTTATCCGAATGAACTCCAAGGGCATTGAGCATTTCAATCCGGCTGTGAAAGCCGGTTTTATGGTATATATGGTAGATGTGATTTTTCACTGTACTGGTGGATACAAACAACCTTGAGGCGATTTCTTCATTGCTGTCGCCTTTGTCAATCAGGCGGATGATTTCGCATTCCCTTGGGGTGATTCGGTATTCCTCTACAGCCTCGGAGTCCAGATCTTCACAAACAGTTCTTCCGTTTCGAACGATTCTCCGTATTACGATGATAAAGGAAACAAGGTTGAGAACCAGCATAAATATCAAAATTGTGTAGGACGGTTGCGACACACCGAAGGGGTCCACCGACCGCTGCCACAGATACATTCGCAGCAACTCCATTGGTACTACGGCAGTAGAAAAACATGCCCCCAGAACGGCATATCGTCGAAGCTGCGGATCTCGAATCCTCTTTCTTCGAAATACCAGCAGCAATCCGGCTCCGAATATCATAGTCCCGGCCATGGCTCCTGATATTGCGATTATCAAGGGAAACTTACGGTATGTTCCCAGGACAATGACAGTGAGAATTACCAGTACAAGAGCCAGGAAAAAAGGCCGAAACCGGCGAGATGAAGCACGATCAGTCAGTATAAACACGAGATCTGGAATGGCAAAGCTCACCAGACCGATTGTTGGAACAATCATTATACGATAAGCAAGCAGACCACCGAAAATAACCCGTACCGATACAGTGAACAGAATCAGCATCCCGCCTGTAATCACGGCCATATACGGAAGAGACAAAGCGGATCGATACTTGAGATAGTAATAGAGAAGCAGTGTGACGACTCCAGCCCATAACAGGCTCGTGACAAGGGTTCCCGCCGTCCATAGCCCAACGGTCATTTGATTATACTAGACTATTTCTGACTGTGACGAAAGTGAGAAAGTAGAGTATAATCGTATCATTAAGATCGCTTGTTACCGGCAGGGAGGTAGTATGCGGCAACGATGTTCAATATATGCACTCCTTTGTATTCTGCCGTTCCTTGTTCTTTTTACCGATTGTAAAGCCCTCTGGAAGCCGCCTCTGAAAAATGAGTACGCCGTCCGTGAGACCCGGGAACGCTTCCCTTTAACCGGCGTCGGTGTATTTCGGGGTATGGAAACCGGAACCGGGGAATTCGTGATTTCGATGGGTTTCGGCGGACCGGGTATGCGGATAATGAATTATCCTCCCGGGGGAATCGGTCCGATGCTGCTGCTTACTATCGCTTCTGATAATAAGAGATTGGTGAAACCCGGAAGGTATACCTTTAATTCAAATCATGATGTACATGTCAAAAAAAGTTTCTCACGTCCAATCTTCTATCTTGAATACAATCTCAATGATTTTAAACCGGTAATCGGTTCTGAAATGCTGGGCTGTATCGGTGGTTCTATTAATATCTATTCATGGACCGAAACGGAAATCAACATATCCTGGGCTTTCGATGTATCCAAAGAAACAGATACCGGAGGTGAGCCGCTGTCTTCCGGGGAAACTTACACAGTGGACGGCCGCTACAGTGGAAGGTATGTATTCTATGATTTCCCGGTGACCACCGAGCACAATGGGTATCAGGTTAATGGATTGTTCTATCCCCTGGACATCGCGACGGCATACCCGGCGAAAAACCTGGATGGCTTATTTGAGATTCCTATAGAAATTTCGGGGCCTGATGCTGAATCCGGAATTGATTCCCGTATTCTATTCCATCTGATCATTGACGAAGAGGAGTTACCCGAAAACGGGAGATATGATTTCAGCCTTGAAAAATACGAAGAGAATACCTGCAGGGATTTCAGCATTACAAAAGAATTCGATTTCATTAAACAGCAAGCTCTACCCGGAACTGTAATATACCGGCCATTAAGCGGTTTCTGCAGTATCGTCCGCAATGAAGATTCCCGGTACGATATCAGATGGAATTTCGAGGTTGTGGAAAATCCGTTTGAAAATGATAAGTTAATACAACCGGGAATCTCAACCGGACTTTGCGGTGCATACTCAGGGCCGATTCAATTCATTGAATAGGGTCTTCCTGACAGATACCCGGAAGTAAAGAAATTTTCAGGAGAAATACCTCATTACCTGGGACATATGGAATGGTGAACTCCTGTCTTGACCCCCAATCCCTCTCTTTGCAATAATGCCCCATGACTTTCAGGAGTGTGTATTCGCTTTTTACGGGCTTTATCTTTTCCGGCCCCATCGCCGGAGGATACCTCGTGCATTCCTGAAATCAGATATCTGAGATCAGATTGAGATTGCAGCGGGTTCTTCCGAAAGGGAGAGCCCGTTTTTTTTATGGACGGAATTATGATTGAAAAACTGAACGAGCTGGAAGCATCCTTCGCGCTGTTCCTGGAAGAAACGGATACCGAGGCGAAGCTCGCCGACCTGAAGGCCCGGTTTCTGGGCAAGAAGGGCGAACTCAGCGGCATACTCAACTCCCTGGGCCAGGCCACTCCCGAAGAGCGTAAAACACTGGGGCAGGCGGCTAACGAACTCAAAACCCGGCTCAGCGCCCGGCTGGATGATACCCGGGCTTCTATCGAGCGGGCTGCCATAGACGCAAAACTCGCCGCCGACTGGACAGACATTACTCTCATCGGCTCCCGGAGGTCAAAAAGTGTCCGGGAATCAGGCCTCCACCCGGTTTCAATCGTTCAGCGGGAGCTGGAGGACATCTTTCTTTCCATGGGTTTTGATATCCTGGACGGCCCGCACATAGAGAAT
>JAUUYD010000117.1 GCA_030590585.1 Spirochaeta sp. | reverse complement strand
GTTGGATCAAAGATATCAGTTAATGTGTTGGTATCAAATGTATCGGCGTTTACATGCCCCTCGAAATGTCCTCTGAGGTTTTTTCCGGCCATCGCGTCGGCCTTGAAGGCCATAAGCCGGGCATCCCCGGTCATTCCGGCTTCACATCCGGCTGTTAATAACAGGACGGCCAGTGCCAGTATTCCCGATAAGCAACATTGAATATTTCAAGGTGATTCCATGTTTTTTGTTTTTCATAAGTCTTCGTCCTCCAGCAGGGGTATCAGGTTTTCTTCGTATAAGTTCAGAACTTGCGTATAAGCCAGTTTAAATTCCTTCCATTCGGGATTCTCAGTATCATTCAAATAACGGCTGCGGAGTCTGATGTAATAGCCTGTCAGTATGTGCCGCCTGATGGAAAGAGCCGATAAAAGATAGTATCGATATGTGGTGTTGAGTTCCAATCCGCGATTAACGACCGGCAGCAATTGATTTTTATAAGCGGCATCCCCTTCTTCATCACCTTTTTCCCTGCGGATATCACCGACGATGTTTTTGAGCCTGTTGTATTCCTCATGATTGGTATTCCAGCCCGCCAGAAAAAGCTCACCCTCTGCGATGAGTACTTCCATCTGGTCCGCTATCCCGGTCAGTGAGCCAGAAGGATTCTCATCGATACGTACCAATGCTTCATGAGCAAAATCCTCGTAGCGAAGATGACCCTTCTTAACTTCAAAAGTCTCACCTAATCCGACTCCGGATATAACTTCTACGCCCTGATCAGCGCCCAGAAGGGTGCTCTGAGCCCCGGTGCTGACCTCAACCAGGCCGTCGGTGACAACAGTCATCAGGGAACCGTCCGCTGCTGTGTAGACGCTGAACTCGGTCCCTCTCACCGAACACACAGCCAGAGGATTACCGATTTGCGGTTCGGTGGTCAGACTGCGGAACTTAAAAGCAACGCTGCCCAGGAGAACCCTGAAGAATCCGCGTTTACGGGATTTGGACTGAGAATCGACAACCTCTCCGATATTAAAGACACTGCCCTCACTGATGGAAACTGAAGAGCCGGAATCCAGTTTTATCTCCGCGAAGCCGCCTGATGCGGTGTAGATTGTATCACCTGTTCGAAGGGTATCTCCGATGGCAGCATCCTGCTGAACTCCGCCTGACCTCTCCAGAGTGACAGATCCCTCCACATAGGCCAGAACTCCCGAGTCGGCCCATAGCCCGGTGGAAAGAGTTAAAAGGAGTAGAATGCTGACTGTTAATACAGCGGATGTTCGCATACCCTTCACCACCTCATTCCTGTTCCACATTCAGGCCGCGAATGGACTTTGAACTCCGGAGGTCTTTATCGATGATAAAAACCAGCCGCCCGTCTTTTGTCGGCAGAAAAACCAGTACCGCCTTCTCGGGAGCATGTCGCTGAAACCAGACCTCAACTTCCCGGGAGGAAGAGAACCGGCGCCAACTCTCGGTATCCGGAGTAATGACTGTGATATCACCAGTAACATCAAAGTCATAGCCTGATGCCGCCAGACCCTTCCAAAGAGCGCTAAGCTGAGCCGGTGCATACAGTATTTCAGATTCAAAGAGAAACGGTGTACCGGAACTGCCGGTCAAAGCATCCAGATCTCCCGAAATCAGGGCGGCAGATACATCCGATGCCGTTTGGACGGCCTGTCTTCCCGTCATAGTACTGCAGGAAGTCATGACTGCAATTATCATCAGGATAATTGAAAATTTCTTTTTCACATTGACATTCTATCGCAGATTTGGCTGTACAGGATGATTTTCATAACTATAAAAGATCGAATTCAGCGATAAAAGATTTTCGTTCCAGAGTAAAAAGCTGCATATCATCTGCTTCCAGCTTATGTCCCGGAGGAAATTTCAGTTGAGCAGGATTGACTGGAGTCCCATAGTAACGAACTTCATAATGGCAGTGCGGTCCGGTGGAATTACCCGTCGATCCGACATAACCTACAACCTGTCCCTGCTCTACACTGACTCCCGGATATATCCCCTTTGCAATGCTGCTGAAATGAGCGTACATGGTGTCGTAATGATTGGCATGGCGTATCAGAACCCGATAACCGTATTGATTGTGCCATCCGGCAATGATAACTTCCCCGTCTCCGGCAGCCAGCACTGGCGTCCCGATGGCAACAGCAAAATCTATACCCCTGTGTAATCCGCTGAATCCGAGTACCGGAATGTTTCTGTAGCCGAATCCCGATGAGATTCTAGCACCATCCTCAGGGGTTTTGAGCAGTGCTTTACGAACCGAATCACCACTCTCTTCATAATAATCAACTGTTCCATCCAGGCGCTCATATCTCCAGGCTTCAACATTCCGCTCATCAAGTTCAAGTCGTGCGTAAAGCAGTTCTCCAGCGGCCACTAAATCACCATCATCGTTCAAGAGCTTTTCATAGAGCAGTACAACCATGTCTCCGCTCTGAATATCCCGTTGAAAGTCAACTTCAAAGCTGAATAGTCCGATGGCTTCCATCATTATGGACAGGGGAATATCTGAATCTTTTGCTGATTGAAAGAGGGAGTTGTCAATAATTGTGGAAACAACTGTAGGAACAGGATAGATATCTATCAGATCTTCCCTCGGCTGCCATCCCCGGCTGGTCCACCTGGCTGTAACAGTTCTGTCAAATCGAACAGGAAGACTGACTTCCATAATTCTACCCGCCTCAGAATATCGAAGAGTTACCTCCTGACCGGTCTGGATTCTCCTCATGTCGATAACACCATCCAGACTGGCGGTAATATCAAAGGCTTCCAATCCGGAGATTCCAGTGTTCTGAAGTAAATCTGACAGAGACTGACCTCTGGCGAGGTTGAGACGTGATTCTGTCGTGATTTCCATGGGGATATCAATTTCATTACTGGTAATTATGGGTAGGACCACATCCGTAACAGCGTCTATTTGATGCGCGTTTATATCTGCGGAAACATTAAGAGGATAATAGATTAACACCATGCTGATTATGATAAGTAGTGAAATAAGAAAGAAAAAACGTGTTGTGAATTTCGGGAGCTGCATACTGAATATTATCGGCGTATTCAGAAACGATTATACTTCAACTACAAATGCGGAAAGCCGTCCCCGCTCTTCACTGCTGAGTCTGACTGTTATCCGCAATCCGTCATCCCCATATTCTTCGTCCAGTACTGATGATTCCTTATGAAGCCTGGCTCGAAGGTCCCATCGGTCGGGAGGGAGATGCAATGTGACAATCGGACGGTCTGCATCAAGGGTTTTACCCAGACGCTCTATCAGATTATCTATACCTTTTTCCGTATGAGCTGAAACCAACAGCCCTTCAGGGTGACGGAATCTCAATGCTTCACAATCATCTTTATTCAATGCATCAATTTTATTCAATACCAGAATCTGAGTCTTATCCCCTGCACCGAGTTCTCTTAAAACGTTCTCAGTGACTTTGACATGTTCATCAAGTTCATGACTCTGAGCATCAGCGACGTGAATGATAACATCCGCCAATACAGCTTCTTCCAGTGTTGAACGAAATGCGTCTACCAGATCGTGAGGGAGTTTGCGTATAAATCCGACAGTATCTGTCATCAGAAACTCCCGGCCGCCAGGCTGCTGTACCCGCCTGGTCGTCGGATCAAGAGTCGCAAATAGTTTGTTTTCAACCAGAACATCAGATCCGCTTATAACGTTCAGCAGGGATGATTTTCCGGCATTTGTATAACCGACAAGAGACACCGACGGAACAGGCCGGTCCAGACGTTTCTTACGCCGGACATCTCTTTGCTCCTTCACCTTGGTGAGATCGCGTTTCAGATTGGCAATTTTATTCAATACCAGGCGACGGTCGGTTTCCAGCTGTGTTTCACCTTTACCGCGATTTCCCCTTGCACCGCCCCTCTGACGGGAAAGATGAGTCCATGCCCGGGTTAACCTTGGAAGGCTGTACTTCATTCTGGCCAGAGCCACCTGAAGTACAGCTTCACGGGTTGATGCACGATCCGCAAAAATATCCAGTATCACCTCACGCCGGTCAATAACGGCGGTATTCCATTCCTCTTCAAGGTTTCGCTGCTGAGCTGGAGAAAGATCTGAATCAAAGACAATCAGATCGACATCAAGATCGACAATACTCTGGGTGACTTCTTCAACCTTGCCTTTACCCAGAAGCCACCGCGGGTGACTGGATTTCAAAGTTACCAGCAGCGAGCCGACTGTTGGAATCCCGAGTGAACGTACAAGTCCGTCAAGTTCATCCAGATGAGCTTCGGCGTTCTGCCTGGTTTCACCTGAATCCCGAATGCCGATAAGAAGGGCACGTTCGCACATTCGGGAGAGAATGTCCCGGTTTTCCAGATCAATAAGAATATTATCCACGATTGGGGATTATATCCTCTCGGAGACAATAACAGGAAGATAGCGGTTGACGGGGTTGGATAAGGCCCTGAACATGGCATCTTTTTTACCGGGTTTACCCGCAGTGAGTTCTTCCAGAGCTCTCCTTGCGGTTTTTCTGGGAGACCTGGTATCCCAGGGGCAGGTACATGTGAAGCTTTCAAGTTCAATTTTTTTAACAAAGTCCCTAATCTCTGTCTCGTGAGTCCAGGCTAACGGGCGTATTATGGTATGAGGATAACGATCGTAGGCCATCACAGGCAGCATTGTGGATAATTCACCTTTCGCTGCCATGTTCATCAGAAATGTTTCCAGAATATCATCAAGGTGGTGCCCGAGAGCTATTTTTGCCGCTGAAGTCTTTTCCGCATATTTTGCCAATTCAAGGCGTCTTTGAGTTGAACACCACCAGCAGTTCAGTTTACAGCCGTCTTTCAAGCGCTTCTCAACTGCCACATCAATAACAGTAACCTTAAGACCCCAGCCCCGGACTATCTCAAGAAAATCATCCCCAACGGGGTATGTAGCAAAATCGGTCCGTACATGTACGGCTTCAGCGCTAAAGGGAACCGGATAAGAAGCTGCAGCTTTACGGGCCAGATGGTAGGACAATGCAAGAGAATCCTTCCCCCCGGAAAGACCAATAAGAACATGATCATTTTCCTGCAGCATTCCAAACTGAAGTAATGCCTTATCTATCTTTCTTGCGATCCGTTTTTCAATATCAGCCATACGCCCGGAGTCTTATGAAAACGCTTCGGGCAGGCTTTCAATAAAACTTTTTATCTCATCCCTTACCCTGCGGTAGATATTCATTTTTTCCTCCCCATCCGGCATGTCCCGTGTAAGAAACGGGGGATCCTGGAAACTTTTGTGAATAAGCTTTGTTCCAGCCGGGAACCAAGGACAGCTTTCCCGGGCCTTATCACAGACAGTCACCACATAATCGAACAGCTTCACCGGCAGCTCCCCGGTGGTTTTGCTCACATGGCTTGATATATCCACCCCCACCTGCATCATCACTTGTTCGGCATAGGGGTTCATTCCATGTTTTTCGATACCCGCTGAGTAAGATTCAAAAAGATCCGGCTTTAAAGCCCGGGCAAAACCTTCGGCCATCTGACTGCGGCAGGAATTCCCGGTACAAAGAAATAAAACTCGCAGCATTATCCCTCCAATCTACTCAAGCAGGCTTAAGTAATCCTCATAACCTTCCTCTTCCATTTTACTCATGGGAATAAAACGAAGAGATGCTGAGTTGATACAATACCTTAATCCTCCATCATCTACAGGTCCATCATTAAAAACATGTCCAAGATGTGAATCTCCGTATTTACTTCGTACTTCTGTCCGAACAGAAAAGAAAGAACGATCAGTTTTATTGATGATGAAACTGCTCTCTATCGGTCTGGTAAAGGACGGCCAGCCGGAGCCGGATTCAAACTTATCGGCTGAAGAAAATAACGGCTCACCCGATACGATGTCCACATAGATGCCTTTTTCATGGTTATCCCAGTATTCATTTGAGAAAGCCCTTTCCGTATCTTCCTTCTGGGTAACACTGTACTGAAGATCTGATAACTGAGATTTAAGTTCCCGGTCTGATGGTTTTTCATACATTGCCCACTCCTCATTTTCCCATGTTTCAGAGAGAAAGCCTTTTCGGCCGGAACCTGAAGCATAAGCATAGTAGCGGTCAGGTTGTTTTTTATAATAATCCTGATGGTACTCTTCCGCATCATAAAACTCCGCCACAGGCAGTATTGCTGTAGCAATATCTTCTCTGAACTTGCCGGAAGAATCCAAATCTGATTTGGAAATCTCTGCCAGACGCCGCTCCGTCCTGTTTCGATAGAAAATAGCTGTTTGGTATTGCTGCCCCCGATCATAGAACTGACCGTAACGATCCGTAGGATCGATATTTCTCCAGAAAACCCCCAGAAGTTCTTCATAGCTTATGACATCATCATCATAGACTACCCTGACCGCTTCGTAATGTCCGGTATTACCCCGTGTTACCTGCTCATAGCTGGGATTTTCAACATCACCGCCTGTATAACCGCTGACAACCTCACTCACACCTCTTAAAGATTCAAAAGGCGGCTCAAGACACCAGAAACACCCCCCGGCAAATACGGCCTGCTTTTCACCGGCAGAAGCGGGAAGGATAGCTGTAATCAGCAGAACAATAACAGTTATCAGGATATTTATAGATCTGTTCATAATTACTTACTCCTTGTTGATAAGCTTCAAATGAAATCTTAATCATTTGTCATTTACTAATATATGGCTTGAAAGGAGATTTTGCCATTACAGTTTAGTCAGGTTGGGGGATGTTTCAGCTTCAACAGGACATATTCCCCCTATGTTCTCAGTTGTATCTTCCTGTGAGCAAAAAGCTATCTTCAGAACCAGCATCGATGCACCATTCAGGAAACCCAATTCTCAGGAAACCTATTTTACAATTTCAGAAGTAAAAGCGATGAAACAATAGATTGGTGAAACAATTCGGTTATTTATTCCAATATTAGTGATGGGTGAAGAGAAATTTATGATTTTACTGTGAAACTAACAGGGGTGAAAGAACTTGAGTAACATTAACTCACCCGCAGAACGGTCGAAGGTAATAATTGCATTTCAAAGGCACCTACGGAATTGTGGGAATCTCAAATAGCCAAGGATTTGAATGAAAGGTATCATACCCCAGGGCAGAGCCCTGGACCCGGAGTCGCCGCTGGCGACTCCCTTCCGCGGCAAGCCGCGGGGTATGAACCCTTGCTTTCCCTGCTCTCTCTCGGGAATGAACAAGTTC
>JAUUYD010000323.1 GCA_030590585.1 Spirochaeta sp. | reverse complement strand
CTGGAATGTCCACATCGAGATTTGCCGAGAGAAGACCCAGATAAGGATTGAGCGCAATTGACTTCACAACTTCCATGTCGTTGTTGTTGTCACTCTTATAAACCTGAGCGCTTAAGCCTCTGGGAACACCTGCTGCCGATGGATTAACATCATAGTTGATCCAGAGCAGCCATGAATCACCTAAACCCCAGGATTTGCCCTTGGGTACCGAATCGCCGAGGATGTGAATTCCAACACCGCCATGTCCGTCTTCACCGCCGCCTTCATAACGCATGGTGAATTCGTAAACCATTGAGCCGTTCTGTGGGATAGCCATCCAGGCTTTTGCACGGGGAGCTTCCGCATCTTTCTGGAAAAGACGCCCGCCAACCAGATTCCATTGACCTTCGGGGGTACCGAAGAACCCATGGCCGTCAGCGTAGACCATGCCGGCCGCCAATATAATGACGGCGATGAGAACGATTGTCCTTTTCATGTTGCCTCCTGATGTCCCGGTTATAAAGCCGGTATGGCTATTATATGCCTGTGTAATACTAAAAAGGGAAAAAAATATGCTCAGGTTACTGGATTTTTCTAAAAAACTGCGATATTTGACCTCTATCGCCCTTTCGGGGCTCATTGCTCACCTAATCGGGGGCATGTTAGTCTCTCTGCCGTGAATACACAAAGTCCTTTGATCCGTTTTGCTTTCAACGCCGGCCTGCTGCTTATCGGTGCCCTCTTCTTTGCTTTGGGCTTCCCCAACTTCATTGCCGACTGGGGTTTTGCGCCCTTTGCATGGATCAGTTTGATTCCAATAGTCATACTCATCCGCCGTATACCCTGGTGGGCCAGCCCGATATGGGGTGCGTTCTACGGGTACATTACATACGCTTTGTTTAATTTCTGGCTGGCTACGTTCAACCCCGTGAGTTTCGTTCTGGTTCCCACCATTTATGCCGGCTGGTTCTTTATGGTGTTTCCCCTGCTCACCCTGGCCGACCGTACCTTTCGCCGTTTCGGATGGCTTGCACAGGCCCTGATATGGGTTGCCTTTGATGTGGTGAGAACCAAGGGCTTTATCGGGTATGCCTACGGTGTTATCGGCTACAGCCAATATAGCTGGCGCTCTTTAATCTCCATTGCCGATATCTTCGGAGTGATGGGGGTGAGTTTCCTGGTGGTTTATCCCTCTTTCCTTATTGGTGCCTATTTACTTGATTCTGGTTTCGGGTCTGTGGAAAACAGTCTTGAATCTCGTGGAAGCTGGAAGAAACCCGGCCGCAGATGGATTATTTCCGCAGGAGTCTGGGCTGGTTTGATGCTGGCCGCCAATGTCTACGGCATTGTAACAAAAGTGGATTATTCAGAATCAGAGAAATGGCGGCCGGCCCTGGTTCAGCACAATGTCAACACATGGCTTTCGGGCATTGAAGCCTGGCGGACAGCCCTGGATTCTCTGCTTGAAGAAAGCGAAAAAGCTCTGAAGGAGAATCCGGATGCCATTATCTGGTCTGAAACCTCGTTTGTACCGGCTATTGAATGGCACCTGAAATACCGTAGAGACCGTGACAGGGTGGATTTGATTCTCAAACTCCAGGATTTTCTCAAAGATCTGGATATACCGGTAATCCTGGGGAATAACGATGCGATACAGGATGCCGGTAAAAGGGTGGAGTTCAACGCGGTACTGCTCTTTGACAAGGAAGAAATTGTCGGGAAATACCGGAAGATCCATCTTGTACCGTTCAGCGAACATTTTCCTTACGCGAAAATTTTTCCCCGGCTGATGTCGTATATTGAAGCTCAGGGAACGCCCATCTACGGTCAAGGGGATGAATACACTGTATTTAATCTGAACAAGTGGGACGGTCCGGTGGTGAGCTCCCTCATCTGTTTCGAGGATATCTTCGGATATCTTGCACGGAACTTCGTCCTCGAAGGCGCCGAGGTTCTGGTGAATGTTTCCAACGATTCGTGGAGCCCCGAACCCGCATGCTCCATTCAGCATCAGAATATGGCGATATTCCGGGCTGTGGAGAATCGGCGCAGCATGGTTCGGGCCACCACATCAGGTTTAACCAGTGTTATTGATCCCAATGGGAAAACCATTGCTAAGCTGGATCTTTTTACCCAAGGTTATTTAATTGCTGATGTACCTGTTTACACCGGCCGGACTACCATTTATACACGGTTCGGGGACTGGTTTGAGAAGCTGCTGCTGATTCTTGCCATCCCCATGCTGGCAGCCGCGGCGGTTCTTCAGCTGATGCGTCTGTCCCGGCGGAATAAAAGCTCTGACAGCGACTTGGAAAAACTTAAAGACTCAGGACGCCAAAGGTCAGTAAAAACAAAAAGGAAATAATAATGTCAGATAAAGCAAGCGATCGCGTTATAGAAATTATGGATGATATTAATAAAATCCCGAGACAGTCTCATCATCTGGAACTGATTCATCCCTGGTTGATGGATTGGGGCCGCAGCCGCGGATATGAAGTTGAAACTGATGAAGCTCTGAATATCCTTATCAGGGTTCCGGGAACACCGGGCTTTGAGAATGCTCCAACTGTGGTGCTCCAGGGACATATGGACATGGTGTGTGAGAAGCGGCCGGATGTGGAGCATGATTTCCAGAAAGATCCCGTTATTTCATGGCGGGACGGTGATTGGCTCAGAGCCAGGGGCACCAGTCTCGGAGCTGATAATGCCATTGCTCTGGCACTTTTTTTTGACCTTGTAACAGATCCTGCTGCTGAATATCCCCCTCTGGAAATCCTGATAACTTCGGATGAAGAAACCGGCCTTGTGGGGGCTCAGAAGCTTCAACCGGGATTTTTGAAGGGTTCGGTTCTGATGAATCTGGATTCTGAGGATGAGGGTGTTTTTACCATCGGATGTGCCGGGGGTATGGACACCAATCTATTTCTGCCCTTTACAAGAGAGGCTGTTCCCTCAGGATACGAATTTCGCAAATTGATAATCAGTGGGCTTGAGGGGGGGCATTCCGGGATTGAAATCCATGTGGGTAAGGCCAATGCCAATGTTCTGCTTGTAAGAGCTCTCCGTGAGTTATCTGATGCTGTTTCGGAGCTTCGAATAGCTGAACTTGAAGGCGGTACGGCTCATAACGCTATCCCCCGGGAGGCCAATGCTCTGCTGGCTGTTCCCGCCGGAGGTCTGGGCGATCTGGAGAAGGCCCTTGGGAATTTTAACTCGGTGGTTAAACTTGAAATTGAGGGGGTTGAAAAGAATTTTACCGCTGAGCTTGAGACCGCCGATTCTGCAGCGATTCCAGAGAACGGATTTTTTTCCACTGCGGATTCCGGGCGTCTTATCGATGCTCTACGCCTTATCCCTCACGGGGTGAAAGCCATGTCCACAGAGCTGGAAGGTGTGGTGGATACCAGTATGAATTTCGCCGTCCTGCGTACCGAAGAAAAGCAGGTGAAGGTACTCACCAATCGGCGCAGTGCCGTGATGAGCCGGGGAGCTGATTTCTCGGAAACCATGTTTGCTCTGGTTCGTCTCTATGGCGGGACTTATGAAACCGGAAATCAGTATCCTCCATGGGAACCGATGAGTTCTTCGGATGTTCTGGACCGGGGAAAAAGAATCTGGAAGGAACTTTTCGGGAAAGATCCGGAAGTGGAAGTCACCCATGCCGGTCTTGAATGCGGGGCCATCGGGTCGCGGTTCCCCGGGTTGGACATGATTTCCTTCGGTCCGACAATTCTCCAGCCCCATTCACCGGATGAGAGGATGTATATTCCCTCAGTGGGCCGGGTGAGAACTTTTTTCAGAGAACTGCTGAAGAGTTACATGAGTATAAAGCTGTAATTCGAAAGACCGGGGAAGGACATCCCTGAGCATCGAGGAAAGCCCCCTGGTTCTGGCGGTTCCCTTGGAATCCGACGGACTTCGGTGACTTTCCTCGATGTTCAATACCACTTTCTTATAACAAGATAACACACACTCTGTCGTTGAAAGATAGTACGTTCAAAGTTCATTCGGATATGAGGACCGAGCAGCGGGCAAATGAATACAAGTTCTCATCGCTGGTTTTCACCGGGGTTTTTCCGGTTTTCGCTTATCAGGTTTTACCAGGAGAAGTGCGGCCAGG
>JAUUYD010000470.1 GCA_030590585.1 Spirochaeta sp. | reverse complement strand
GGGGACGGGCCTGCAAAAGCCCATTTAACCGTGCGATTCACTCAAGGATTGAGGCACAGATGACCGATCGAGTCCTGGTGACAGGATCCTACGGGCAGATCGGTACCGAACTCACCCTGAAGCTTCGGAATATCTACGGGGATGCCAATGTCATCGCCACCGACATCACCCCGGCTCCTGAGGTTCTGGAATCAGGGGGCCCCTGCCGTTACCTGGATGTTACCGATCCTCGGCAGCTCACAGCCCTGGTGGTGGAAAACAAGGTGACCCACATCTTCCATCTGGCAGCCATACTCTCGGGGAACGGAGAACTGAATCCCCAGAAGTGCTGGGACGTGAACATGAACGGCCTTTACAACATCCTGGAAACCGCCCGTACCTGGAAGGTGAAGCAGGTGATTACTCCAAGTTCCATTGCGGCATTCGGCCCGGATACTCCGAAAGAGAACACCCCCATCGATACCATACTGAGACCCACCACCATGTACGGCATCACGAAAGTGGCCGGTGAACTTTTAAACGAATACTACTACCAGAAATATGATGTTGATGTCCGGAGTCTGCGATTCCCGGGCATCGTATCCCACGAAACCGAACCAGGTGGAGGCACTACCGACTACGCGGTGGACATGTACGTGAAAGCCGTGGCCGGGGAGGGTTATACCTGCTTCGTCACCAGGGAGACTACCCTGCCCTTCCTCTACATGCCTGATGCCCTGAACGCCCTTCTGGATCTGGCGGCAGCCGACGATTCAAAACTGATTCACCGCACTTTCAATGTAACGGGATTTTCTGCCTCAGCTGCCGATATCGCAGGTGCTGTAAATCGGCGTATACCGGGTTTTACCTGCAGCTTCGAGCCGGATTTCCGGCAGATAATTGCCGAATCCTGGCCGAGAAGCATCGACGATCACGACGCCCGTACTGAGTGGGGCTGGGAACCGGCTTTCGATCTGGAAGGGATGAGTGATGATATGATTGAACAGCTGAGGGAAAAATAGCAGACACAGTGGAAAACCATGAAAACGGTGCTGCTCGGGGTCAATAATGAAAACTTCTCAGATAGAACATAGACCCATTGAACCCGGATTGAATAATTTCATCCTTCCGTAGCATATCTTCAACAAGGTTCCAGGACGATCCTGACTTAGCCAGGAGATCCTCGACAGCGTCATGACGCATCGGGTGAACGGCGGTGATACTCAGGATGTCACTGTGAGCATCTCCTGTGGATGAGAATTCATTCCCCTCATATCCTGTCAGCAGTTCAACTTTATTCACAAAAGAGCTGATAATCTGATAAGCCGAATTCAGAGCTTCTGCATCAGCCGGCCGAACAGTTTTATCAGCGGGGGGTCTGGTGGGAATGGAGATATACGCAATATCAGGCTGGAGACGGGATAAGAATTTTCCGGTTTCCCGGGTACTCGATTCCGAATCATTGAAGCTGTTAAGCATCATGGTCTCGGTGGCAAGAACACCCTTGAAATCCGTTTTAAAAGTCATCATTCCATCAAGTATCTGCGAAAGATTCAGTTTGCGGAAAGGGCGGTCTATTTTCCGCCATAAATCTTCTGTTACGGTATCAACTTTCAGTGAAACCCAGTCTGCTCCGGATAATTCATTCCGCACTTTACAGTCGGTAATTAAAGATGCGTTGCTGATTACGGCAATGGGAATATCCAGAGATTTCAACAAACCGATTGATTCCCCCAGATTCACATCCAGAGTGGGCTCCCCATCGGGTACGAAGGCCAGATAATCGATATTTTCACCCCGGATGCGAAGCTGTTCCACCTTCTCCCGCACAGATTGAAAAAGGCTGTCCGCCGGGTAAAACGGCTGCCGGTCAATCTGCATTTTTATCGTATTACCCAGCTGACAGTAAGAACAGGCGTAACTACAGATTTTGGGCGGAATATTGTTGATTCCCAGACTGCGGCCTAGCCGCCGGGAAGGTACAGGGCCGAATATGATATTTCCCGGGAGGCCGGGGTTTGTTGAGAGCTTGTTTACGGTCATATGTTTATTATATTTTATTTATATTGAATTACAAAGCCTATAAGTGTATGATTTGACAAGTTAATGGTTATATGTTCATTACAAGGAGTGGTATATGCCGGGAATGGGAAGCGGACGGGGAATGGGTAAAGGCGGCGGCCGGGGACGCAAGAATGGCGGAGCCTTCGGCAGCGGCGGATTTTGTGTCTGTGCCAAATGCGGTGCGAAAACCCCTCACGGGCAGGGAACACCCTGTACATCTGTTAAATGTCCGAATTGCGGTCATGTCATGATACGGGAAGAGCTGCTGAACAGGTAGAAGGATGTTCTCAATGAAAGACATTGTAAAGATTGGTATTATTATCTGCGATCGTTATCGAAGTTGTGCAGGTGGAAAATGTTTCCGTTCTCTGAAAAACAGAGAAGGCGCATTCAGTCGATATAAAAACCATGAAGTGGAAATTGCCGGTTATACTTCATGCGGAGGCTGCCCCGGTGGAAATATTGAATATGCCCCGGAAGAAATGAAAAAAAATGGCGTTGATGTCATTCATTTCGCAACCGGTATGATTGTCGGATATCCCCCGTGCCCCTTTCTGGAGCATTTTCGTTCATTTATTACCACAAATTACGACATGGAAGTCGTTATCGGAACTCATCCAATTCCCCAGAAGTATTATGAAGTACATCAGAAACTGGAAACATGGAAAACTGAAACCTGGCAAAAAATGATTCATCCGACACTATGCGATGAGAAAATACGGAATATTTATAATTAATTGCAAAAACATGATTACCCGGGTGCAGGAAAATTCTGCAACTATTAAGATTCCAGTTGTACCCTCTTCTGTTGACACCACCAATATCTCTCCCTATCTTCCATAAGAGAGCCCGGCGCGGTGATTCTGTTTCAGGACATCGACGCAATATCGGGATTTGAATTACAACCAGGGAGTTCCAAACAGAATGGGAATCCCGC
>JAUUYD010000138.1 GCA_030590585.1 Spirochaeta sp. | reverse complement strand
TCACCTTCCTCCATCATGCGGAAAGTTCCACAACCAGCTCTAATGCGCATATGGAGGACTCATATGGAATCATCTTTTGGAATAGCCGTTGTCGGATGCGGAACCGTCGGGAATGCCACTGCCGCTCTGCTGCTCTCCGAATCAAATAATTATCTTAAGAAAATCGGTAAAGAGCTGAAAGTAAGCGCTCTTGTCGACGTTAATTTCGACAGAGCCCGGGAAGCCGGACTTGATGAAAGTCTTTATAACGAAGATCTTGCCTCGGTACTCGAGGATAATAATGTTCAGCTGATAGTCGAAACCGTCGGCGGTCTTACCATAGCCCGAACCATCATCGAAAAGGCCCTGAAAGCCGGAAAACATGTTGTTACAGCCAACAAAGCCCTCCTGGCTCATTACGGAACGGAGCTTTTCACACTGGCCCGCAAGAATGGCGTGAGTATAGGTTTTGAAGCCAGCTGTGCCGGTGGTATCCCCATCATCAGAGCTCTTGTGGACGGCCTGCTGGCAAACAGCAATGAAGCTCTCTACGGCATCGTCAACGGGACATCCAACTTCATACTCACCGAAATGGTGGAAAATGGTAAAACCTATGCAGAGGCTCTTCAGATGGCCCAGGCCGAAGGCCTGGCTGAAGCAGACCCCACCCTGGATGTTAACGGTATGGATGCCGCCCACAAGCTCACCCTGCTGGGATCTTTAGCGTTTGGAGAAAATATTCCTCTGGACGATATTCCCGTCGAGGGCATAGATGGATTGGATCTGTTCGATGTCTCCATGGGGAGCAGTCTCGGCTATGTACTCAAACTCGTCGCTCTGGCCCGAAAGACCGACAAAGGGCTTGAGTTGGCCGTTAAACCGGTATTTCTCCCTGACGATCACCCCCTGGCCCGGGTCTCAGGACCCTTTAATGCAGTCAGTGTTTACGGTAAAGCCGTCGGACATACCATGTATTACGGCCGGGGAGCCGGGGGCAGTCCCACAGCTTCAGCAGTTGTAGCCGATATTCTATCAATTGCCCTTGGAACCTGGCCGGCCCTCTTCTCAGCACTGAATATCTGGCCTGACCGTTGTGAACCGGCCCGCCTGGCAGATTCAGGAGAATCCATCCATCGGTACTACCTGCGGTTCATGATACGGGATGAAAGCGGTGTCGTCGCTGAAATTACAGCTGTTCTTGCTGAAAAGGGCATCAGCCTGAACGCCTTTGTCCAGAAAGAATCCCATGAAAGCAATCTGGTACCCGTTGTAATAACAACCCACGAGGCACGGGAAATCGACATCAGCGAAGCTTTTAATACCATTATTGCCATGCCTTCGGTGGATAAGAACGCGACAAGGATACGAATTATCGACGAGCACAGCGAATCTCTCTGATAATCGCTTCGGGGAATGAGGTCTAATTCATACAATCACTGAGGATTTGCCTGAAATGATTTTCGCCTGGGGCTATCATCAATTTCGGCAAATCCTGTGATTACTGATGAATTACACCTGAATACAGGAGGTTTAGGGATGACTTTAAATCAAAGTGAGTTTCGGGAGCGGGTTTCATACTGGATTGACCATGGAACCGGAGACGGAATTGAAGGTGCAAGTCACAGACAGGCATATGAAGCCGTATCCCGGGCTTTAATGGATCAGCTATGGGACAAATGGCGGGACTGTGAGCGAGACATCAAGGCCCGGAAACTTAAAAGAGCCTACTACTTTTCAGCCGAGTTCCTCATGGGCCGGGCTCTGGGCAACAACTTAATCAATATGGGCCTTTATAACGAAATTACCGAGGTCCTGGATGAAATGGGTTTGAACCTGAACGATGCTGAGGATACCGAACCCGACGCCGCCCTGGGTAACGGCGGACTTGGCCGTCTTGCGGCCTGTTTCATCGAATCACTGGCCAGCCTCAATCTTCCGGCCCGGGGATATGGAATACGCTACCGCTACGGCATGTTCCGGCAGGAAATTGTCGACGGCCGGCAAATAGAGAAACCCGACGACTGGGTTGCCAAAGGCGATCCCTGGTCTGTCCGCCGGGGAAACCGCAGCGTCATAGTCAGATTCGGAGGCCGTGTCGTCACCGAACCGGCAGACAACGGTAAAATCCGTTTTAAAACCATAGACAGCGAAGATGTCCGGGCCATTCCCTACGACATGCCCATCATCGGATGGGATACCGACACCGTGAATACATTAAGACTCTGGGAAGCCGAAAGCTCAAACGGATTCAACCTCCAGCTCTTTAATGACATGGAATACCTTCGTGCTGTCGAGCCTCAGAATCGTGCCAGGGATCTCTCACGAGTCCTCTATCCAAACGACAGCGGTCCTACTGGTAAGGCCCTGCGGCTCCGGCAGCAGTATTTCTTCAGTTCAGCCTCCCTGCAGGACATCATACGGGAATACAAAAAAGTCCACGGCGGCAATCTTTCCGGCCTTCCTGAGACGGCGGCTATTCAACTCAACGATACGCATCCTGTTATCGCCATCCCCGAACTCATGCGCCTTTTGATGGACGAAGAGGGCATGGGTTGGGATGAAGCCCATGAAATTGTTAAAAAAATATTCGCTTATACCAACCATACGGTTCTCTCGGAAGCTCTGGAGAAATGGCCTGTTGACCTCTTTCGAGCCGAGTTTCCGCGAATTTTCCAGATCGTTGAAGAGATTAACCGGCGGTTTATGGCCGAGCTGATCGAAAAGTACCCCGGAGACCAGGTGAAGCACAACAGGATGTCCATACTATCAGGCGGCATGGTGAAGATGTCATGGTTGGCAATAGTCATGTCCTTTTCGGTGAACGGTGTGGCCGCTCTCCATACCGAGATACTTAAAAAAGATGTCCTGAAAGACTGGTACGGCATCTGGCCTGAAAAGTTCAACAACAAAACCAACGGTGTTACCCAGAGGCGCTGGCTGAAAAAAGCCAATCCGGAACTGTCCGCACTGCTGGATGAAATCGTCGGGCCTGAATGGACCAGAGATTTAGCCCTCATTGCCGGACTGAAGGACAAGGCTGAAGACAGCTCCATCCTGGCGAGGATCGGCGCAATCAAGGCCGGGAACAAAAAACGTCTGGCAAACCTCACCCTGTCCCTCACTGGAATTACTGTAGATCCGGCCAGTTTATTCGATATACAGATTAAGCGGCTTCATGAATACAAACGGCAGCTGCTCAACATAATTTCTCTCATTTATGACTGGCAGGCCATTAAGAACAATCCCGGCATCAACCTTCCGCCGCGCAGTGTCTTCTTCGGAGCCAAAGCCGCTTCGGGCTACCGCCGTGCCAAGCAGATTATCCACCTGATACACATCGTCGCGGACAAGATCAACAACGATCCCGCAGTTTCAAATCGCCTGAAAGTTATTTTCATCCCGGATTACAAGGTAAGCCTTGCTGAGATTCTCTTCCCGGCGGCTGAGATTTCCCAGCAGATTTCCACCGCTGGAAAGGAAGCCTCGGGAACTGGAAACATGAAATTCATGATGAACGGCGCCGTTACTCTGGGTACAATGGATGGAGCAAACATCGAAATTGTAGAAGAAGCCGGTGCTGAAAATGCCTTTATTTTCGGAATGAGTTCGGAAGAAGTGACAGCACTGAAAGACAGCGGTCTCTACAAGCCATGGAATATATTGGAAACCGATCCCGAACTTAAACGTGCACTGGGAACTCTGATTGACGGGACATTGAGTACAGGAGAAGAGTTCCGCGAATTGTACGATTCTCTGGTTTACGGCGTTGAGGGTAACACAGCTGACGACTACTTCATACTCAAGGATTTTGCATCCTACCACGAAGCCCGCAGGAATGCCGGTGAAGCATGGAAGAAACATGAGAGATGGAACCGTATGGCTCTACTGAATATCGCAGGCAGCGGAAAATTCAGCTCAGACCGCACCATCCGTCAATACGCATCGGAGATCTGGGATATAAAGCCCCGATATTAAAAATCTAAAAAAGAGTTCTGCCCCATGCGAAAAGTATTACCAGGATAATCGACGGCAGAAAATTCGCCGTCTTAACCCTCTTGAGATTCAGCAGGTTCAAAGCAATCATCAGGATGAGATACCCCCCGAGAGCTCCTATCTCCCCAAGTATGCTGTCGGTTATCAGCGCTGCGAGAGCTCCGGCTCCCAGGGTTAAACCGCCTTGAATCAGAAGAATGGACAACGCTGAGAATATCACCCCGGCCCCTGAGGAAGCCGCCAGCACAATTGCCATAAAACCATCCATGGCTGATTTGGTGAATATGATATCGTAGTTCCCCTGAAGGCCGGCTTCAATGGAACCGACAATCGTCATCGGTCCGACACAGAAAAGAACTGTCGCGTCAAGAAAACCCCGGGCAAACTGACCGCCCTCCTCTCCGGGTGACAACAGCTTCCGCAGCACATCACCGCCTTTGAGGATTCCGGATTCAATCCTCAGAGCCGTTCCGGCAAGACCGCCGATAACCAGAGCTGGAAGAATAAGCAGAAGAGACCCGCCGGAAAGAGCCATGCTCATTCCAAGCACCAGAGTTATAAGTCCGACACCAATCGTAACGGCATCCCGATAACGTTCTGATATTCGTCCTTTAAGCAGCAGCCCAAGTAAACCGCCGATTATTACTGCTATGGTATTTACAAAAGTCGCAATCATATCGGGTCAGTATATGTTAATCAGCGATAAGGGGCAGCCGGCACTCAATATTATTCCCTTTTCTGTCGATGGTTTATATATGATTAATAACAGCAGGGAGAAAGGATGCCCCTTATGTTCGAAGCTTTAAGCGTTGATACAACTAACAAGATTTACTGTGCCAACTGTATTCACTGCAAGTTGGTCCGTACTTTCACAGAAGATGACAAATATGTCCTCCGGGTCCGCTGTGATGCGGGAAAGTGGCGTAAAAAACTCGGGGATGAAAAATTCTACAAATACTTCACCGTTGCCAGGCGGGCACTCGATGATTGTGATACTTACACCCCCATGGGAGAGTCAAAGCCTTTCATGAAAGAACTGCGGAAAAATTTACCCATCAAAGACGAAGTTTACATCGCTCCCATCCAGCCCGCTTGATAAGGGTTCCTCCGACGTTTAAGATGAGCGCCGGAGGTCCGACCGATTCATGTCGAGACGCGTATACAGATTAATTACCAAGGCAGCACTGCTTGCCCTTCTTTTTTCTTCATGTGCGAGCAGTGTAGAACGAGTTAATCCGCAGTGGACTGAGGAAATGTTCTTCAAGAATGCACAGGAAGCTATGGATGAGTACCGCTATGAGACGGCTCTTTTTTATTATGAGGTGTTCCTCGTCAGGTATCCGGAAAAACATCAGAGAGTTATTGCCGCAGAGTACGAACGTGCTTTTATCAATTACAAGATAGGAAACTATAACGTTGCCACCGAGGACTATAAAGAAATCATCCGTAAGTACGATGAAAGTCCCTATGCAATGCTCTTCCCACCCCGATTCAAGCAGTTGAGTGAGATAGGCCTTAAAAACATCGAGAAAGAGAAAGCAGTTGGTAACAAACTGCTCTGGCGTGTCAAAGAAAAAGAATGGGCAGAGGAAAACGGCGAAAGTCTTACCGATACCGGAGATGCTGCCGGCTGATCAGCAGCATTACTCTGTTTCAGGATTACCCGGCAGCCGTATCGGATAAATCGAAACACTCAAAGCTGACGATTCATTCTCAACCATTTCCGATGTAATGGCACCCCGCGGCTCTTCATGACCCGGGGCATCACCCACCTGAATAATCAATCTTTCAGGAGCAATCCAGTCGAACTCGGTTAAGGCCGCATAAAGACCCTCGTTAACGGCTTCGGGAAGATCGCGGCCGCCGGATACCGTTACCTTGTTCAATTCCGACTGCAGTTCTTCCAAACTCCCGGTAAACGGGCTCATACGGGTAAGATAAGCTTCCTTGTAATCACGGTAAAGTACCAGCCCGATACGGAAACTCTCAAAATCCGCAACCGTATTACGCACCAGGGGTACCAGAGAATTCTGAATGAAGGCGATATCATCTTTCATACTGACCGTCGTATCCACAACCAGAACAACATCGATATTCCCGCCTGACATGGCGATAAGATCCGCAATTCGTTCAACAGCTTCTTCCACATCTTCAACAGGGCCTTCATCCGCTGCAAAAACCTCAACAGGAGGCGGAGGAGGAAGCTCCTTCATGGAAAGTACAAAGGGATTGTCTTTCCAGGCCCCCTCGTTATCAGCATAAGGCTTCTCAAATGTACGGATGTTCAACCATGTTCCCCGATGAACTTCAACCTGCCCTTCCCTGCTCCAGGGATAACCGTAGGTAAGCTGATACGGGATAAAAATCCTGAATGCCGGGCCCAGAAGTTCGTTGGGTTCAGGAGTGGAATCAAGTAAAAAGAATAGATCCCGTTCTGATTCCAGTATCTTGCCGTCCAGAATGCGCTTCTCATCGCCGTTGATGCTGTTGTAATCCCAGGATCTGAAGGCAAAGGAGTCAGCCCTCTTCTCCGGATCAGC
>JAUUYD010000425.1 GCA_030590585.1 Spirochaeta sp. | reverse complement strand
TATCCTTCCATGATTCAGGATCCGTACCGACAGTAATGGACAGTATCGCAGTCCCGGGAGGTGACGCAGCTTCGTAAGCAGAGTTCAGGCAGACAGCAGCCTGCATGGGATTCGGGTCATGCCTGTTTCTCAGACTTTCAACCAAACGGACCGTGTCCATATGGGGTGAAATGAAATATGAATAGTCGGTGAGCCCGAGAGTTTCTCTGTCGGCATCCAAACCCAGATAAACAACAAAAAAACTGAACCCCGGTTTACGGGCATTAACCATCCTGTATGCTTTTGAGGGTACTTCGGCAGCATCGATCAGATTTCCGAATACCCGATGATGGCTTAGATTGGAGATAATATGAGAGCAGTCAATTTCTTGTCCGGAAGTCAGTTTTACGCCGCTTACATTCCCGTTCAGGGTTTTCAGTTTGACAACCTCTGTATTGTATCGAATCTCACCGCCGGATTTGATGATGGCATCGGCAAATGAAACAGAAAATGCGTGTGAACGGTCTTTTGGTATGTATGCCCCGAAATTTATATAGGAATAAATCATGGAGGCCCAGAGAGAAAATGAGATGCGGTTTGTAGCCACTCCCAGATAGCACCAATAAGGGTATATCAGATCACGGGCTTCCTGAGGCAGTTTTACCGCATCGGCCACTTCATCGGTTACCGCTGAGCCTGTTCGTATAAAATCACCATATTTTTTGAAGAGTACCAGGGGATCAGGAGGGGAGTTATCACCCAGATACGTAAACGCATTGAAGGATTCTTCACAAACTCTCATGAATTCCCTTACCGGACCATCACTTCCGGGAACAGCTTCTATTACCGCTTCGGTGAATTCTTTCAATCCGAATGGTGCTCGAAAATCAATACCTTTATCAGTCAGCAGCAAACGGTAGGCTTCGGGAACTTTTAAGAATTCAATATTAAAAGCAGGGTTACTCAAATAATCGTAGGCAGAGGCACCTCCAAGCTCATGCAGGGATGTTTCAAATTCGAAACGCCCCCGGACAAAACTGGTTGAGAATCCTCCAGGCAGATTGTGACGTTCGAGAACAAGTACGCGGACACCCTTTGTTGCAAGCTCATATGCCGCACAGAGTCCCCCGAGGCCTGAGCCTATGACTATTACCTCAGGCGATTTTTCACTTGTCTTTTGAGTTTGCATTATCTCTCCGTTGGAAAGCCGGAAGTTAAAGGTTTCAGCTCATTATAATCTTCCAACAATATTTTTGATAGATAATTTTCTACATTGAATCTGAACTTGATGGAGATAAGTCGCTGAATATGGAGTAATATTGGGCATTTACCTCAGAAACATGAGAACCAGCAAATGACAATTCATGAAGCATTCAGCACCCTGAAAGAATCAATTTATACGATAGTTGGAAAACTGGAGACTGAGGTCTGGGTAAGTTCAGAGCCGCTTGTTTTCGGAAAACGTTATATCGGGAAACATCAAAATCTCATTGTTGGTGACAAGTGGGGATGCTTATTCGATTGCGGATGGTTTCATTTCACCGGGAATATCCCTCAGATCAAAAATCGAACTCTACCGGTACTTCTTATTGATATCAGTGGTGAACTCTTACTTGTTGATAATATGGGAAATGAACTTCGAGGACTTACCAACGGATCTTCCACCTTTGACCGAACGCTAGGAGAGCCGGTAAAGAGGGTTTTTCGTTTACCGGAAACAGTTTTGGAAGGGGATTCCTTCGAGTACTGGGCGGATGCCGCATGTAACGATCTCTTTGGTGAGCTCCAAGATAACGGTACTTTTAAACAGGCTGACATCGCCCTGTGCAATGAGAATATTCGGCGGATCTATTATGATTTTGAATTTCTAATCAATTACATGGACAGTATTTCTGAGAGTTCTTATCAGCATAAAAGAATAGAAATGGTACTTGAAGAAAGTGCCTCTATATTAATTGATTTTACTCAAACCACGATAGCGAAAGTCATCTGTATCCTGGAAGCTTTTTTCACCAGGGAACCGTATCACTCTAATCTCATTATCAGTGCTGTCGGCCATTCTCATCTTGATCTGGCATGGCTTTGGCCGATACGGGAAACCAGGCGTAAAATTGGACGAACATTGTCCACTGTATTTGAATTAATGGAACGGTATCCTGACTATGTGTTCGGGATCAGCCAGCCGCAGCTGCTTATCTGGGTAAAAGAGGATTATCCGTATCTGTATCAATTGCTTAAACAAAAAGTAAAGGAAGGAAGGATTGAAGTACAGGGTGTGATGTGGGTTGAATCAGATACCAATCTGCCTTCGGGAGAATCCCTTGTGCGACAGATAATCTATGGAAAAAAATTCTGGATGGAAGAGTTCGGGAAAGATATTGATAATCTATGGCTGCCGGATGCATTCGGATATTCAGGAGCGCTTCCTCAGATTCTTAAGCTGACAGATGTTAAATATTTTTCAACAATGAAGCTCTCAAATAACAGTATCAACGAATTCCCTTATCATTCTTTTCATTGGAGAGGTATTGATGGAAGCACTGTGCTGGCTCATATGCTTCCAGAGGGTACTTACAACAGTCCGGCATCACCCGGTTCAGTACTGAAAATAATGAATCAATATCATGAAAGAGATATCTCTGATTATGCCTTGATGGTTTTCGGTATTGGTGACGGCGGCGGCGGCCCCGGAGCCGAACATCTGGAACGTCTTGCCCGATTAAAGAAAGTATCAGGGCTCGTTGAGGTTAAACAGGAAAAAATCTCTGATTTTTACTCCAGCTGGGCATCCCAGGAAGAGAAATTTCCGACCTGGAATGGAGAGCTGTATCTTGAGAAACATCAGGGAACATATACAAGCGAGAGTTTGAGTAAAAAATACAACAGAAAAATGGAATACAGCCTCCGGAAAATGGAATTCACTTCAGTTCTTTCAAGTATCTACACAGGTAATAATTATCCGTCAGAGATAATTGAAGAGCTGTGGAAAGAGGTTCTGCTTTATCAATTTCATGATATTCTCCCGGGTTCTTCCATAAAGAGGGTTTATGATGAATCCTGGAAAAGATTAGAAATTATCCTTGCCGATACCGGCCGTTATTTACACGACACGGAGATGGATTTAATAAAATCATTCGGCTTCAGCCCCGAGGAAAAAGATACTGGGAATAAAAATGGTTCTTCAATAATTGCGTTCAATTATCTTTCCTGGGATATTTCAGAATGGGTTTTTTATAATGAACACTGGAGGAGGATTACCATTTCGTCAATGGGATATTCCGTAGACTTATTTGATCAGGATTATCTGATTGAAAATGAGTTTCAATGGGATGAATCATCCATGGAAAACAGTTTTTTCAGAATAAAGTTTTCCGATGATGGCTCAATCTC
>JAUUYD010000303.1 GCA_030590585.1 Spirochaeta sp. | reverse complement strand
TTCCCGTGAAAACGGGAATCCAGTCTTTTCAAGTGCTTGGCCGTTTATGGATTCCCGCCTGCGCGGGAATGACAGACTTTTTACGAAACCATCAAGATGAATTCCCGATACATTTAACTTGAAACTAATGTTAAGGTTTGATAATCCATTCTGGTCTTTATATTTTGAAGGGTAGGTAAATCATGTTGCATAGAGAGCGATCAAATTGCGGCCAGTTCAGTCTTTCCGATGTGGGGTCCGAAGTTCAGTTAGCGGGTTGGGTGGATGCACTAAGAGATCATGGGGAAGTTCTCTTTATCCACCTGCGAGACAGGAGCGGTATTGTACAGGTGGTATTCAGTCCTGAATTTACATCTCCTGATATTTGTGACCGCGCCAACTCATTGAGAAACGAATATTGCGTTACCGTTAAAGGTCGAGTAGCCGAAAGATCAAGAGATACCGAAAATCCAAACATTGAGACCGGCCTAATCGAGGTCATGGCAGAAGATCTCGTTATACTGAGCAGGTCCGAAACACTGCCATTTCCAATATCGGAAAAGGCGATGGTTGTCGGTGAGAGCGTTAAAGGGGTCGAATCGGTTGCTGAAGATATCAGGCTTCAGTATCGTTATCTTGATCTTCGACGCCCTTCAATGCAGAATAATTTTGTAAAAAGACACAAAATCTTTAAATGCGTAAGAGATTACCTTGATGAGCAAGGTTTCCTTGAAGTTGAGACGCCAATTCTGACAAAGAGCACGCCTGAAGGAGCGCGTGATTACCTGGTGCCCAGCCGTGTTCATCCGCAGCACTTTTACGCGTTGCCTCAATCTCCGCAGCTATTTAAACAGCTTCTCATGGTTAGCGGTTTCGAGCGCTATTACCAGCTTGCGCGATGTTTCCGTGATGAAGATCTCCGACCTAACCGGCAACCGGAATTTACACAGCTTGACCTTGAGGCATCGTTTATTGATGAGGAGTTTATATATGAGATATTGGAAGAGCTTACTGTGCGGATGTTTGAAATAGGCGGTATTTCTGTCCCAAAGCCGTTTCCAAGAATGACCTATCAGGAAGCAATTGATACCACCGGCTCAGATCGGCCCGATCTGCGCTTTGGAATGAGGTTTGTCGAAGCTACTGATGTTTTCGAAAACACAACATATAGTATATTCAAGCAGATTCTCAAGCGTGGCGGATGTATCAAGGGCATTAATATCCAGGGCCAGTCAGAAAAACTGAGCAAAAATGTACTGCAAAATGAATATGCAAAGCAGATAGTGCCTACCTTTGGCGCCAAAGGTATGACATGGATGAGGGTAATTGATGAAGGACTGGAGTCAAATATTGTTCAGTTTTTCAGTAAGGAAGAACAAGAGGGCATCAAGAAACGCTTTAAGGCAGAAAATGGTGACGTAATAATTATGATTGCCGACCCCTCCTACGAGGTTGTTACCACCGCTCTGGGATTACTCCGCCTGCACATTGCCGATCGACTTGACCTGATCCCTCAGGATATGTACTCCCCTGTGTGGATTACCGATTTCCCTCTTTTTGAAATTACCGAAGAGGGTATTACTTCGAGTCATCATCCGTTTACGGCTCCTGACCGGACAGATTTCGATCCCGCGGATCGGGAATCTCTCCTTGCACTGCGTTCCCGTGCCTACGATCTGGTTATTAACGGCGAAGAACTCGGTGGAGGGAGCATTCGTATAAACGATCCGGATTTACAGAAGAAAATTTTCCAGGCATTAGGTCTTTCGGATAATGAAGTAGAAGAAAAGTTTGGATTTTTTATTAAATCATTCGATTACGGCATTCCACCTCATGGTGGACTTGCCCTGGGTATGGACCGCGTTGTATCAATGATACTGGGTACGTCATCTATCCGTGAAGTGATTGCATTTCCCAAAAACCGGAGCGCGTATTGTCCGTTAAGTATGGCGCCATCCGTGGTCGCGCATGAACAGCTTGCCGAACTGGGATTGCTCGATCTCGGAGGAGAAATGAAGCTACAGGGCGCAGAGGAGGACCGGGAATTGATTGATGTCCTCTCGTGGGTGTCGAGGATCAGTATCAATGATGACGAAAGGGATCAGATAGACGCTGCGTTGAAAGAAGCGTTTAGATTGGCTGAGACCGTAAACGAAGAGGCGAAGGATGAAGAACCGCTCTTTTCCGTGGTAAATGTGACAAATCGAATTAGAAAAGATTCTGAACCGACAAGAAACCCCCTCGCTGAGAAAGGGGAATTGTTCCGAAATGCCCCCGCCGTAAAGGGGAATTTCTTCAAAGTAGCTAACATATTAGAATAAGGAAGAGGATTTTTTATTGATGGTCTTGTAAAAAGTCAAAATATGCACAATTATGTCATTCCCGTGAAAACGGGAATCCAGTCTTTTCAAATGGTTAGCCGTTATGGGTTCCCGCTTACGCGGGAATGACCGACTTTTTACGAATGCATCTTTATTGATAAAAGGAATTTTACATGAACACTGAGATTTTTACATACGTTGACTCATCACCGCCTTCCATCAGCGAAAGCGGTCCACTTGCAGGAAAAACTATAGCCATTCAGCCTAATATGTCGGTAAGCGGTTGGCCAACGGAAGCGGGGTCGGTTGCGCTTGAACACTATGTCGCTCTTGAGGATGCGACCGTGGTTGAACGACTCAGATCTGCCGGCGCAATAATAACCGGTAGTACTCGCATGAGTGAACTGGGTTTCGGCCTGATGGGTGATACGGCATCTAAAGCCGTAGCCACGGGAGAAGTGGATATCGCTCTGGTAACTGACACCATGGGTGAAGCGCGTGTTGCTGCCTCAGCAACAGATATTTTCGGTTACAAGCCAAGCTACGGTATTGTATCGCGGTTCGGTCTGATCGGGCTTATTCCATCAATGGAATGCTATGGAATCCTGGCAAAAACGCCTGGAGAAATTGTCTCTATCATGAATATTATTGCCGGCCGTGACGATAAAGATTTATCCATGCCTGATGATGATATTCCAGACTTCAGTCAGGTTGGCAAGAATCGGATAACCCCGGGAACCCTCGGTGTAATCCGAGAATGTATCGAAGCCCTGGAATCTGTTGAGTCCAGGGCTTTTAACGCGGCTCTTTCACGGCTTAAAGAAACAGGTCTGAAGATTGAGGAAATCAGTTTGGCAGACTTTAATCTTTTTCGCACAGTTCACAATGTAATCGGTTCCGTTGAGGCATCCTCGAGCTGTGGAAAATACGATGGTGTACGTTACGGCCATCGCACTCAATCCTCAAAAAACTGGAATGAGATGTATTTAAAATCCCGGGCTGAATCATTCGGTTCACTGGTGAAAACTTATCTGTTTCAGGGCGCCTATTTCCAGTTTGAAAACTATGCCGCTTTCGAAAACGCCTGCCGTGTTCGTGCCCGTCTTCAAAGAGAAATCGAGGAATTATACAGGACGGTAGATATGCTCATTATCCCTGCAGGACAAACCGACAGTTTACGTGTTGACAACACCACGACAATCAATGAAGTGTATGATATTTTTCCCCTGACACTTGCGGCAAATGTCACCGGGCAGCCGGCGATTTATGTCCCGGGTTCACTGTTCGGTAAAGAAACTAATCCGGGACTGCAGTTTATGGCTCCCCGACTTGGCGATGCGCGGTTGTTGGCGTTGGCTGCTATGCTAACCGTTTCAGCACAAGGAGGAGAATAAACATGGATTATGAAGCGGTAATCGGTCTTGAAATACACGTCCAGTTGAACTCTGGCACAAAGATGTTTTGTGATTGTCCGAACAGACCAGGTGACGAACCGAATCAGAATACCTGCCCGATTTGTCTCTGGCTTCCAGGCACTATCCCTCAGTTCAGCGAAAAAGTCCTTGAAAAGGCTGCTCTGGCCGCTCTCGTGTTGAACTGTGAAATACAGCAGGAGAATGCATTTGACCAGAAAGTATATTATTATCCGGATCTGCCCAAGGGCTTTCAGCTTTCCCAATCTCACAAGCCGCTGGCGATCAACGGCTGGGTGGATATCATCAACGAGGACGGCCTTCCAAAAAAAATCGGGATACATCAGGTTCACATGGAAGAGGATGTCGCAAAACTCGTTCATGAAACTGAGGGTCGTACACCGATCAGCCTTGTTGATTTTAACAGGGCAGGATCGCCCTTAATAGAGGTCGTTAGCGAACCGGACATGCGGAACCCTTATGAAGCGATGGAATATATAAAAGCGATACGGACACAGATTCGCTATGCGGGCAGCGCCGAATGCAGCATGGAACATGGAACCATGCGTGTTGACGCAAACATTTCGATTCGTCCCAGAGGAAGC
>JAUUYD010000098.1 GCA_030590585.1 Spirochaeta sp. | reverse complement strand
TCGCGAACATCCTCAGATAGCTGTTTCGAATAAGCGGACCCAGTTTATTCAGATCTCTGAGTTTGAGTGCATCAAGAGACTGATCCATCAGGTATTGTGAATCTTCAATCCAGCTCTGATAAAAGGGGGAACTGAGCCGGGTTATCTCCATGGCCTCTCGTGAGGGGATACTTTTTGGTCCTTTCTCCAATTCCAGTACAACGATTCGGAATTCCGGCCACCACATTTCACTGTGAATCTGTTCGGCATATTCAGAACCGGCATCCAGCCTGGTAAAACCGCCGAAGAGAGAACGTGCCGCCGATGCCGAACCAACCCGGGCCAGAGCCGACAGTTCTTCAATCGATAATGTAATACCTGCGGCTTCAGCACATGCGCAGGAGAGCGCCGCGAAACCGCTGGATGAACTGGCCAGACCGGCGGCGGCTGGAAAGTCGGATGAGCTTCTGGCGGTGATGATGAATCGCTCAGTACTGCCTTTCTTTTCTTCGACTATTCTTCTGAATTCCGAAAAAAAAGGTGCAAACCTGTGTTTATCCTGAAGTATGCCTTCAAGATATACCCGATCTGCCGCATCAGTATCATTCTTGTTATCAGCTGAAAAACTGATATCGACTCTGGTTTTTGTAGTAAGTCCGTCGAGAGTGACAGCCAATGACGGGGTTGCGGGAAGATTTCTGATGTGATCCAGTTTCCCCCAATACTTGATCAGGGCAAGACTTGGATGGGCGGATGATGTTCCGGATTTCATTCGGATTTCCATTCGGTAAACCTTCGGGCTGCTGCCTCTTTACTGCGGATCTCTTCAGATTGAATAAGCTCTGCAAAAGCCGCAATATCACTGCCCCTGCAGCCGGCTGCATAGGCAAGTCTTCTGGCATGAAGACCCATATGTCCTTTCTGTATTCCTTCACTTACCAATGCTCTGAGAGCTGCCAGGTTCTGAGCGAGTCCCAGGGCGGCGGCAATACTGCTTAATCCTTGTGCATCAGGATTACCCAGTATCTCCAGAGACCAGCGTGTTACGGGATGAAAACCCACTGCCCCCCCGGTAACGGCAAAGGGCAGAGGCAGTTCCAGGGAGCCGTGGAGCATACCGTCATCCACCCAGTACTCACTGAGTCCGTGATAAGGGCCGTAGCGGCCGGCATAAGCATGTGCAGCCGCTTCGATGGCCCGGGTATCGTTTCCGGTTGCCAGCGCCAAAGCACTGATACCGTTCATTATCCCCTTATTGTGAGTTACAGCGCGATCGGGATCTTCCCGGGCCACCCTTGCGGCCCTGACGATACGCCGGGCCGTATCACTTCCATCGAATCCGTTTCGACCCAATACCTGTATGGGAATGCTCAATCTGGCCGAAGCGGTACGGTTCCATGACCGGTTGGACAGTATGGCCATGAGTACCCGGCCCCCGGTGATTTTTTCAAGCAGGGGACGAATCTCCTCCGCCGCGCTGTTCAGAAGATTGGCACCCATGGCATCACGTACATCTATCTGGAGATTAACCGCAAGTGTTCTCGATGGTGCAATCCACCTGGCCTGAATATCCCGCCAGCCCCCGCCGCGTTTTTCCATTGTTGACAGTATGGGACTCAGCTTTTCTTTAATGATGTCCCTTGACTTGAGAACAGCATCAACACTTGATGCGCCGAGATTGCCTACATCCTCCAGAAATATCTGGGCTACCATCACCGGATCTGTTGCCCGGGTGGTAATTCCCCCGTACCGGGAGGTAATACTTCCTGCAAATGAAACGGCGGCAATTACCGAAGGCTCTTCGGTTGCCATGGGAATCATAAATTGCCGCTTGTCAATCAGGACGGGTCCTGCAACTCCCAGTGGGACACCAAAGTATCCGATGGCCTGTTCCACCATTACCTCGGACAGATCCAACAGGCTCTCATCGGCTCCGGTGTAGGAAAAATCACTTCTTAACTTTTCCGATACTGCTCTGTCTCCAGGTAAAATCATATCCCGCCTTTGGCGTATGGGTCCTTTTCGGAAGCTTTTACCGAAGGTTCTCATCTTTTCATACTCTCAGACCTATCATCCCCGATTTCTTTCAGGGCTTCTTCAGCCAATGCTTCAGCTTGAAATGCCAAGTCGGAATCTACCCTTAATTCAGCTTTTCTTAAATTTTCCAGTGACCCTGATCCGCTTAGAATAATGGCCGCCCGTATTCCTATCTCCAGTTCAGCAATGTATTCAGCTACAGAATCCGGGCCGCCTTCTGATGCCAGCCGGATAAAGGGGAGGGCGGCAGCTCCCAGATATGCACCGCAGGCGAGGGATACCGCGAAGTCACGGGGGGTCCGCAGGCCGCCGGAGGCAATGATTTTTCCGGAAACCAGGGATCCTGATTCTCCTCCTGCCCGGACAATCTGTCTGTATGCCAACAGCAGTTCTCCTGTTGAGTAACCCCAATTGGTAAAAGACGCAGCTGCTGAATAATTAGAAGACTCTCTGCTGTACGCTTCAACTGCAATCCAGTCTGTTCCTCCTGCCCCGGCAACATCAACGAATGAAACCCCGCTATTCAACAGCCGAAGCCCTTCTGCAGGCGGAATACCTTCGCCGGTCTCTTTTACCAGAACGGGGTAATCCGCACGGTCCATCAGACGGTTTAAACCCTCATACCAACCCTTGAAAAAACGCTCTCCTTTGTCCTGAAATAATTCCTGGGCAGGATTCAGGTGAACAAAAAGACCATCCGCCTCAATTCTCCGTACCGCATCATTAATGGTATCAGGCGGGTATTCAATTAACTGGGCCGCGCCGATATTGGCCAGAACAGGTATGTCGGGAGCCAGTTTCTTCAGTTCAAAATGGGATGATGTTTCCGGATGCCTGAGCATCACACGAATGGAGCCGGTACCGAAAGCCAAGGCTGTTTCATTGGCAATTTCAGCCAGCATCCGGTTGAGTTTTTCACCCTCATCCGACCCACCGGTCATGCAGGAAATCATTACAGGCATCTTCAAACGATAGCCAAGGAATGGAGTTTCAAGAGAAATAGTACCGGATTCAATTTCAGGCAGAGACCTATGAGCCAGTTTTATTCCTGCAAATCCGGTATCTCCCGACTCAACAGACAAAGACCTGTCGAGACATATGTCCAGATGTTTCTGTTTGCGGTCCTGAAGGTTTTCCCTCATGTTTCAACTCCGGCTGTAAATTCGCAATCCCGTTTCCCCAAAATCTTTCAGATAAAAGCGGTCTTTTTTCGGCTTGGCCTTTTTAAGAATACTTCGCCATGAATCAATATTTTCAGGTCGGTCCAGCCATTCAAGGTATTCATTGAAACTCACCTGCCGGGAACTGCGGTTCCATTTATCCAGATCCCATGCGCGGATTACCTCGGGGGCCTCGGCGGCGATGATCCCGGAGAATACCATCATTGTGTTTCCGGAACCGTAAGAGGCAATCATAACTTTTTTCCCGACTATGCCCTCAGCTATTCTGGCATATTCCTGCTGAAGCAGTGCTGCAAGATAAGTATAGAGAGAGGCGTTATACAAATTTCCAAACCTCTGGTTCAAATACATGGCATCCAGGAAACCTGTTTTTTTCATAAATTCTGCAATTTCAGCATCATTTTTGCCGCAAATGTTCCGGAGCATTTTTTTAAGGGCCGTTTCCGGCATCCTGGTAAATGGTACATGGAGAGCAATGTAGTCAATCTCTTCAATGGTTTTACAGGGAGAACTGCCGCTTCTCTCACAGTAATCAATAAAGGCTTTTTCAAGGGCTTCCTGATAGCATTCCATGGAGTAGCGGCCTTTTACTCTGGCAGTAACAGAATCCAGCGGTCTGAAGAAATCATCCACATCGGAAGAAAAGAATCCCTGATTTGATAAGTCAATTTCAATCAGACGAGGGTTTTTTTCGATCAACAGGGAAACAGCACCGGCCCCTTGAGTAATTTCAGCCGTACTCGGGGCATCGTAACGTGCGATATCACTTGTGATGGCCAGCGCTTTTTCATTCAGTCTACCCGATATACTCAGCATGGCAGCGCATGACAGCAGTGCAGCTGTACCTCCGGCACAGGCATGCTTTATCTCATAAGTAAGCATGGCATTACCCAAGCCATAACCGGCTTCATTCAGCATTCCCTGAACATAGGCGGCTGCCGGTTTTGAATGATCAACAGCGGTCTCAGTACCGACAGCGATATACCTGATACTGTTTCTATCTTTCTCATTCAGATGCTCCATGGTTTGCGCGGCAGCATTAGCCGCCATGGATGCGGTATCTTCCCAGGGTTCTGGAAAACGAAAGGACAGCTGACCTGTATTCTCAATGGCGCGATTCATCACTCTTTGCAGTTGTGGATGTGAGACGGCACGTGATTCCATCAATATCTTCAAATCCATACTCGGATCGGGAAGGTACAGGCTGATATCTCCGATTCCGATTTTTGTCTGACTCATTTTCATGCTCCCGGGACGCTTCAAACTCAGTACTTAAGTTTCATCATGTTTTTTCATAATTATGAATTCTACAATTCTGGGTAATTCCAAAAACACTCGATTATTGAAATTACCTCAACCAATAATAAATCTTTTATCGAAACTATACCATTTGAACCAGTATATCTGAGTCTTTGCCTGTAATTTGCCTATGTTTGGAAAAAAAAGACCGCCCGGGGAGGGACGGTCTGCCTGAGGGGCCGACGATTATCCTGGGAGGGGTACACCTGGGTGGGTGAATTGAAAAATCGCCGTCAGCCCTCACCATTATTTTCGGCGATGAGAGCGAAAGCTTGATATGTTTTTTCAGCTGCGGTCAACTTTTCTCTATTCGTGGCTTGCTTCGATACTTCTCTCATTATAATCTTGGACCAGCTGAGGAGGTCTGTTTGAATATTCCACGAAGAATTGAATCTCTGCGAAGATTGATGGACTCATCAGGAGTGGACGCCTACATCGTTACAGGCTCCGATCCTCATGGCAGTGAGTATCCTCCTGCCGGATGGCGAACCCGTGAGTGGATCAGCGGATTTTCAGGCAGTGCCGGTATTGTGGCGGTTACAAAAGATTGTGCCGGGCTCTGGACCGATTTCCGCTACTGGATTCAGGCTTCAGATGAGCTCTCAGGGAGCGGTATCGACTTATTCAAGGATGGCCGGGATGGTGTAGCTGCCATACAGGATTGGCTTGCCGATAATCTGACTTCCGGTGATAAAGTCGGATTCAACGGACGTACCGTCTTGATGGAAACCGCCGGAAAATGGAATACGAAACTTCAGGATAGTGGTATCGGGATGGTAAGCGATTTAGATCTGATTAACGATATTTGGACTGACAGACCTCCCTGTTCAGAAGCTGCCGTCATTGAACTGGATGAAGATGAAACCGGTGAATCACGCGCTTTCCGCCTGGAGCGCCTGAAAACGGCCCTCGAGTTGGAAGATACCGACAGCTGGATCGGTATCGGCCTTGATTCTACGGCCTGGCTGCTGAACGTTCGCGGAGGGGATGTTTCCTACAGTCCTGTTGTCACCGGTTTTATCATCTGTTCGGCCGGGAAATTTGTGTGGTACACCAATCAGACGCGATTAGATGAGAATCTGAAAAACTCACTTTATGAAGATGGTGTTCAAACGGCAGATTACGATGGATTCTTCCCGGCGCTGAAAAAAATCCCCGAATCATCCCGCATTCTGATCGATCCGCAGTCCCTTACAAAGGCTGTGATGGATCACCTGCCCGCAGTAACAAAAATAAAAACTGCCAAAGATCCGGTAATTCTGATGAAGGCACGGAAAAATGCGGTTGAAGTATCAAACATTACAAGGGCAATGGAAAAAGACGGAGTGGCCATGGTTCGCTTTCTCATCAATCTTGAGAAATCCATGGAGGAAGGGCAGAAGCTGACGGAACTTGACGCAGCGGCGATGCTGTTGGAAGAACGTTCGGCAATTCCGGGCTTTCTCGAAGAGAGTTTTTCACCTGTTCCCGCATTCGGTCCCCACGCTGCCATATGTCACTATGAAGCCAGTTCTGAGAGTGCTCTTACACTGCAGAGCGGGGCAAACCTGTTTCTCATTGATTCCGGAGGTCAATGGGAAGAAGGAACTACCGACATTACACGTACCATATCTCTTGGAAAACCGACGGAAATGCAGATTAAGGACTACACACTTACATTAAAGGGCCATATTGCCGTTTCCCGTGCCCGTTTTCCTCAAGGCACCCGTGGATACCAGCTTGACGCTTTGGCCCGAAATGCTTTGTGGCAGGAGGGTATTAATTACGGTCATGGCACGGGACATGGAGTCGGCTACCGCCTCAATGTTCATGAGGGCCCTCATCGCTTAAGCCCCGCAGCAATTGATGTTGCATTGGAGCCGGGTATGGTGGTCTCCAACGAGCCTGGAGTATACCGGGAAAATCAATACGGAATCCGGATAGAGAATCTGCTGATCTGCCGGGAGGATATAAGTAATGAGTTCGGAACATTTCTGGCATTCGATACTCTTACTCTGGCTCCCTATGACTCCAGACTTATAAATACTGAATTGCTGAATGAAGAGGAGCTCAATTGGGTTAATGAATATCACTCAGAGGTTTCAAGACGCCTGAGTCCAATGCTTGAGAAAGACCAGAGGGACTGGCTCAATCTCCGAACAGCCCCGCTGTTATAATGCGTAAACGTGACGGCTTTCTTGCGGCGCTTGCATGTCTGCTCTGGTCGACAGCTTTTGTTGGTATTAAAACCGGTTTTGCTGCCGGAGCAGAGCCGTTTTTTTTTGCCGGTATTCGATTTTTCATATCAGGTTTGATTCTCATTCCCATAGTTTTAGTTATTGACGGCAGGAAACGGTTTCTTTCGGATATCAGGAATCATGGAGGATTTATATTCGCAATCGGGATTCTGCAGACTTCACTGCTCTACGGTGTTTTTTACATCGCCCTGAGAATGATTCCCGCATCCATCGCGGCTATAATCATTGGAGCTCAGCCCCTTTTAACCTCGGCTGCCGCCCATGCCCTTCCACCCGGGGAACGCCTTAACAGGCGCCAGTGGTTCTCACTGTTTCTGGGGATAATCGGGTTGGTGATTATAAGCCTCAGCCGCAGCTCCTTTGGCGGTGAACACAGTCTTACAGCTGAAATCACCGGAATTCTAATATTACTGATCGCCCTGACTTCAAGTTCTTTCAGCACGCTCTGGGTATCACGTACCTCCAGGGATATCTCACCAATTGTCTTAAGCTCAGGTCAGTTTCTAATCGGGGGGGGCATACTGCTTATCGCATCCCGCATTGTTGAAGGCCCGCCTTCGATAGCTCCGGGACCATCATTCTATATATCTCTTGTCTGGCTCGTCATCGTATCATCAACCGCAGTAACTATCTGGTTTCAACTTCTTCGGAAAAGCGGTTCAGGAGCCGGCGCCTTGTCGGTCTGGAAATTTATCATACCGGTAACCGGAGCTGTTCTGGGATGGCTGCTCATACCCGGGGATTCTCCCGATGGCGGATCTGTGACAGGGATGCTTATGATTGCCATATCGGTGTTGATCTATTTTCTTTCAGGAGCACGGAAGCTGAAGTAAGTGCAGCTTTAGCTGCCTGTATGAAGCCCGCATTCCCTCCTGGTGTCATTTTCCCACCACCAGCGGGCCGCCCGTTCGTGTTCACCAGGCCGTGAAGCTCTGGTACAGGGTTGGCAGCCTATGGAT
>JAUUYD010000207.1 GCA_030590585.1 Spirochaeta sp. | reverse complement strand
CCTTTTGCCACCCTTCGACACGAACATTGGACCGTAATGACTCTACATGGGCAATTATGACACACAACTGTTTATGACTCGTTGTACTGCTTCAAAATGACACAATAGAGTGAATTTTAAGGCCTGCGTCAGAGGTCACTTCATATTTATGATAAAAATCAATTCAAAATAATTATTATATTTACTTACATTATAGTAAATTATCACACACTCACAGTAAGTTGGCACATAATATGCTTATACATCAGTGTCGACATTGATCGACGATGAAATACAAATTATAGCCTTAAGGAGGCATACAAATGAATTACTTAGCCACCAAATCTTACCTTAACAACGTGGATCGGATGTTCAACCAGTTCTACACCGGCCGTCCGGCAGCAGTCCAGAAAGGGTTCAAGGTAGATATTGCCGAAACAAGCGACGGGTATCAGATTTTTGCCGATCTTCCAGGATTTACTGCAGAAGACGTGGATGTCCGGGTTGAAGAAAATCTTCTGGTTATTGAAGCTGAAGTACTTGAGAACACCGACAAGAAAGATGAAACAGAAGAGAAGCTCAACTGGTATGTTCGCGAAAGAAAACAGGGCAGCCTGAAACGGTCTTTTGTACTACCTGAAGATGTAAATAAAAGCGGTGTCGAGGCCGAAATGAAAAACGGGGTACTTTCTGTGAATCTTACAAAGAAACCTGAGGCCAAGCCTTTTACCGTGAAAGTTCAGGGAAAGTAAGCACTTAAGCAACCTGAAAAGTTAAAAGCCGCTTCCCGGTATTCCCGGTGAGCGGCTTTCTTTGTAATTATGAGTATCCTGCGTTATATTGGAGCTATGAAAAGGCGAATTTTCCCCATCGTTACAGCTGTACTCTTGATTCTTTGTTTTGCGGTACTGCCTTTGAGTGCTGTCAATCTAAATGTCGATTACCTTGATGGTAATTTGGAATATCGCGAAGGAAGAGATACCTGGCTGAAACTCAGTATTGGTGATTCAATTCCTGATAATCGCACAATAAGGCTTTCGGGCAGGGGATTCGCGGAGTTATCTGCAGGCGGTAAAAAGATTACCCTGACACAGGACGGTGTATATGAGACTGCCAACCTCATCGGTGATGAACCTGAAAAGGCCAACTTCAGGCAGGTTCTCGGCTCCAAGTTTTCTTCATTATTCAATCGCTCGGGAAGTTCCCAGAATACGGCAGCTGCCGTAAGGGGAGCTGAAGCTGAATCTGATGACTTTATTTCCTGGGAAGATGAATCCACCGATTACCTTGCCGATGGTATGGCTCTTTTTGATGATGGCGACTACATCGGCGCTAAAGATCTGTTCGAAGAAGGTTCATTATGGGAGACCGGAGCGGTTCAGCGGGAATGCTCTTTCCGTCTGGGACTCAGTGAACAGGTTCTGGGAGATCCAAGAACTGCCAGAAACACATTAACCTCAATTCGGCCTGAGAACGATGATCCCTTTTTGGATGAATACACAATAGCCATGGCGACGCTCTATATAGAGAGCATGGAATTTCAGGAAGCCGATGCTGTACTGGCAGAGTTTCTGAAAAACAATCCCCGGGGTGACGCCGCACAGGCCGCATGGCTGTTATCAGCTTTCAGTCTTGAGGGTCAGGGAGACGGTGCCGGAAGCCGGAAGAGCTTGCAGAAAACTGTAGACTTGGGACCGAATACGGAAATTGGTAAGGCTGCGTCGGAGATGCTGAAGTAAAGAGGTGAGGCCTCTCCTCCTCGTACTGCTGCTGATGTCTGTCGGCGGATGCTCCGGTCAGACAAAACCCGGAGCTGAAACTTTTCCTACCGACAATCCCGGCTTAAACACTACTCTCCCTAAAGCTGAGCGGCTTCTCAGTATCGATATCACCGAAGGAAGGGATGGTGATTTCAATACGGCATTCAACCTTGCCCGAGGTGCAGGCATGGAGGTAACAGAGCTCTCTGTTTACTGGGATGAAATTGAAACCAGCCCGAATAATTTCAATCCGGATTTCGACTGGCTGGCCATTGCCAACAGTTTCTATCCTACCCGGAGCACGGCTGTTTCTCTAACCATTTCGGTAATCGACACCACGAGTGCACGCCTGCCCGCAGATCTGACAGGCAGGGACTTTGATGATCCTGAGCTAATACGGCGCTTCAAGGGACTGCTTGATTATACTGCTGCCCGGATACCCGATCTGAGTTTAGCCAGCATCTCTATGGGTAATGAGGTGGACGGATATCTGAATGGAGAAAAGTGGGAACAATATGAAGACTTTTTCCAGGCTGTCTCCGCTCACGCCCGGGAATTATGGCCCGGGGTACCGATAGGAGTAAAAGCTACTTACGACGGACTGACCGGCGGGGCAGAAGAAAAACTATTCAGCCTTAATCAGACCGCCGATGCTATTTTCGTAACTTACTATCCCCTCAACCGCAATTTCACAGTTAAAGATCCGGAAATTGTTCTTACCGACTTCGACACTATCAGCCGCCTTTACCCGGACAGGTCAATTTACTTTCTGGAATTGGGCTATCCATCAGGTAAAAAAAATGATTCCTCCCAGAGTAAACAGGCCGAATTTATCCGCCGGACTTTCCAGGCCTGGGATGCACACCCGGAACAGATCAGGTTGATATCCTTCACCTGGCTGACCGATATCGATCCGGCAGCGGTGAAGCAGCATGAACGCTACTACGGAATCTCGAATAAGGGTTTCGCGTCCTACCTCGGCAGCTTGGGCCTGCGTACCTTCAACGGTGAGGATAAGGAAGCTTACCATGTGCTGAAAGAGGAAGCAGAAAAGCGGGGATGGTGAAAAAAGAAAGCTGTACAGTCAACTGATCCGATACGCGGTACAAAGTCTCTGCCGCATAACATATGCCACAAAATACCGTCGGCAAAACCAGCGGTAATTCTACGTTCTCAAACTAAACATTATGACAGGCCACATAATGCCCGGCACCCCGATCGGTCAGCACCGGTGTCAGCTGAAGACAATTCTCAGAAACCAGCGGGCAGCGGGATGCGAATCGGCAGCCCTCAGGAGGATCGATGGGAGAAGGCACATCACCCTGAAGAATGATACGCTTGTTCTTCCGGGTTAAATCGGGATCGGGAATCGGTATGGCTGAAAGTAGAGCCTTGGTATAAGGATGCTGAGGATGGTGGTAGAGTTCGTCACTCTCAGCCATTTCCGCCAGCATACCGAGGTACATCACTCCGATACGATCGGAAATGTATTTTACCATGGAGAGATCGTGGGCAATGAACAGGTAGGTAAGTCCCATTTCATCCTGGAGGTCTTCCAGCATGTTCACCACCTGGGCCTGAATAGATACATCCAGGGCGGAAATCGGTTCGTCACAGACAATAAGATCCGGCTCAACAGCCAAGGCACGGGCAATGCCGATACGCTGCCGCTGCCCCCCTGAGAATTCATGGGGATAGCGGTTGGCATGCTCCCGCTTGAGTCCGACACGGTTGAGCAGATCGAATATGCGTTCCTGCCGTTCGGCACCTTCATATATTTTATGGGTGGTAATACCTTCGCCGATGATGTCGGTTACGGTCATACGGGGATTCAGGGAAGCATAGGGATCCTGAAAGATCATCTGAATGCGTTTCCTGAAGGGAAGAAGCCTCTTTTCCGACACCTTGGTTAAATCAGTACCGTCGAAGTTCACCTTCCCACCGGTGGCATCATAGAGACGGATAATAGTTCTACCAGTTGTGGACTTTCCGCACCCGGATTCGCCAACCAGGCCCAGGGTTTCCCCATGGTTAATGTGAAAAGAGACACCATCAACGGCCTTCAGGTATGATTTCTTCACACCCAGGATTCCGCCGCTGCCGACTTTAAAGTATTTGCGGAGATTTTTCACCTCCAGCAGGGGTCTGGTTGCTTCGTTACTCAAGGATTTCTCTCCCTTTCTGATACTTACCAACCTCAGGGGCACCTTCATGGAGCAGCCAGCAGGCGGATGTATGGGTTACGCTCAATTGAATCATCGGTGCAGGCTTCTCCAGACATATTTTCATGGCATGAGGGCAGCGCGGAGAAAAGGGGCAGCCTTTCGGAGGATGCATAAGATCCGGAGGTGAACCTTCAATGGGTACCAGACGCTGTTTGTTTTCCGAAATATCACCTTTCGGTACCGACTGGTGCAGACCGACAGTATATGGATTCTGGGGATTGTAGAAGATATCTTTTTCAGTCCCCTTCTCCATGATGTTACCCCCGTACATCACAATGATGTGATCGCATATCTCGGCGATGACACCCAGGTCGTGGGTGATGAGGATGATGGATGCGTTCACCCGCTCTTTCAGATCGTTCATCAGATCCAGAATCTGAGCCTGGATAGTCACATCCAGGGCTGTGGTGGGCTCATCGGCAATCAGGAGCCTGGGGCCGCAGGAGAGAGCTGTGGCTATCATTACTCTCTGACGCATACCCCCTGAAAATTCATGTGGATAACTCTTGATACGCTTTTCAGGATCGGGTATGCCGACAAGGGTGAGCATCTCTACTGCCCTGGAAACAGCCTCCCTTTTACTCATACTCCTGTTGTGCCGCCGTATCACCTCTACCATCTGATTCTGAATGGAATAAACGGGATTAAGGGAGGTCATGGGATCCTGGAAAATCATGGATATCTCATTTCCCCGGATATCGGAGAGCTCGGATTGGCTCTTTTTTACAAGATCTTCGCCGTCGAAAATTATTTCTCCTTCCTTGATTTTACCCGGCTCTTCAATAAGGCCCATGATGGAAAGTGCTGTCACACTTTTGCCGGATCCCGACTCTCCTACAATTCCCAGAACATCACCCTGGTTCAAGGTGAAGGACGAACCGCGAACTGCCTGGATCTCGCCGAGATGGGAGAAAAAGGAGGTTTTGACGTTTTTAACTTCCAGTAGTAGTTTACTCATTAATGCCTCCTAACCCTTTCTCAAGCGCGGATCGAGGGCATCCCGGAGACCGTCACCCAGGAAGTCGAAGGACAGCATGGTGACCGCGATGGCCATGGAAGGAAAAAAGAGTTGGTAAGGGTAGGAGAAAAGCCCGCCCAGGGCATCATTCGCCAGGGTACCCCATGAGGCCATAGGAGCTGAAACACCCAGGCCGATGAAACTGATGAAAGACTCGGTAAATACCGCCTGGGGAATCATCATCGTCATTGAAATGAGAATAGGTCCGATGGCGTTTGGTACAAGATGCCGGGATATGATATGACCCCGGTTCACACCCAGAGCACGTGCTGCCAGGACAAACTCCTGCCCCTTGAGGGACAGAACCTGACCACGGACAAGCCGGG
>JAUUYD010000305.1 GCA_030590585.1 Spirochaeta sp. | reverse complement strand
CCGTCAGATCAAGGATACCCCCTATAGCGTTCAGTAGGTAATCATCACAACTCACTCGGATCAAGGGTCGTACCGGAGGCGAGAGCCGAGGAACGATCCCGTCAGAATGAACAAGTTCACTCCACTCATTCGTTTGGAAATTATGGCTTCGCAGCAGCAGCCGCAGCAATTACAGATAAAATTCACTCTCTGCTGCACGTTCTCACCGAACTGGACCAGGTTGTTATCATAGGCTTCGGCCAGCAGGTCCATGCATTCCCGGGCATCGATGGCCCTGGCATAGCCGCTCCTGGTGAGCGACTCGGCACTGGAGTTGAAGGTCATGCAGATTTCCATGGGTGCAGCGCAGTTTTTTCCGACATGTTCCATCTTGTGCCGGCAATAACAGACACCGACGCCGATGTGGCCGGCGGTTTGTATGACTTCGCTCGCCCTTTCATAATCGAGTACCAGCAGTGCGTTTTCATCCGACAGGGCCGGTTCGTTCACATAGACCCTGCCGAGCTGGGTATCTCCATCAACGAAAAGACTGCGGATGAAATCCTCTTCAACGTTTAAATACTGATAGTAGAGTTCACCCAATACTTTCTGGTCTACATCGCCTCTCAGGCGCATCATGGAGAATTCGAAGAATCCCGCCATCGGCGGCGGCAGCGTGTAGATGCTTTCTCCGTCTCTTTCGACGTCTACAAGAATGGCCCTTCCCGCCAGTTCATCCAGTACCTTCCGGGCTTCCGACTCAGGTAAATTCCAGCGATCGGCTGCGACAACCGCCTTGAACGGCTTGATGGGCAACAGGGCGATCAGGCCCGCTTCACGCTCACTGACGAGTATCCTGAGGATTTTGTACAGGGTTTCCGACGGTGGAGCACCTTGGGGAAATCTATTCAGACGATCCACGAGATTTTCGTAAGATGATTTTTTCAGCGTCCGATGAGCCATGGCCAATTGTACACCGGTTTTCCATGTGAGGATTAATGGGGTCAGAAAAAATCCCGATGATCCCTTTTTACCCAGTTCTGCAGCGTACGGGTCTGCCCGATAAGACGGTGAAGGGAATCCTGGTCTATTTCTGAAAGCTCGGATAAAACTATGGAATTATCCGGAGGATATCCGTTTTCCTGTAGATGATACTGATGGCGAAGCCGTATCTGACTTAAGTATTCAAAAATCTGAGAAGCACTTCTATGCTGGTTAGAATTCAGTATGCCCTGTTCGTACAGGCGATGAAGCCTGGATAAAGTGCCCGTTTCACTGATACCGTGAGACAAAGCCTTGAGTCGTGCATAATTTACGACCGGGCGGATGGCGTGCTTCACGTCAAATGTATTCCCTTCGGGAACCGTACGGATTTTATCATTTATGCAGCCCTGGGCAAGGTTCCATAAAAAGACCGGTTTACCAGGGGCTTCCTCCAGAATACCCCGGCGAAGTTCATCCGCAAGTCCTGCCTCTCCATAGACGGACCTGAAATCGAAAAAGATCTGGATTTTTAGAATCTCATCCAATTGCGGACTGGACATCCACTCCCGGAAAAGGTCTTTCCATTCGGCCAACGGCTTAATCCACTGTGGATTCATCGCCATATTTCCGCCTTTGCAGAAAGTGTATCCGAATTGATCCAGGAGAGTGCAAACCCGGGTGCCGAAATCCAGGAACCAGTCTTTTACCCCGGGAACATTTTCTTTGTCTTCCCATATAATCGCGTTATCCTGGTCCGATAAAAATGATATTTCCTGCCTGCCGAGGGATCCGGTCTGTATAAAGCTGAATTTACACGGTGCCTCACCCGTCTCATCAAGGACAAATTCAATGATTTTTCTGATCAGAGCATCGGTTCCGCCGGACAGGAAACGGGATGCCGTTACCGCGCTGATACCTCCCGGGATCATGGACCCTACCATTCGTCTGTAATTTTCAAGATGCTCTTTCAATTCTGTCTGATCTTCCGCCTCCTCTATTTGTTTAAGAACAAAAAGATGAGAATTCCGCTGTAGCTGAAGAAGTTCTTCCGTTGAAAATACATAGGCTTTATTTTCTTTTTCAACATAAAGGTGGTGAATTTTTTTCTTCTGCATCAACATTGCTGCTTCAAAAACATGTGACGAAGAACCGATTCTGATTACAGGAGAGCTCATTATTTTATACACCGGTTCATCCCCGCTCAATCCTGCGGCGAGTACCCGCTGCCGGAAATCCGTATCTGTAATAATTCCTATCAGTTCTCCTGATTCGGCTGAAACAAAAAGTGTATTAACCCTGAAATGGGTCATTTTAACAGCTCCCGCATTGATAGTCGTGTTCATTGATACAGTAGGAACTTCCCGGGCAACATCCCCTATGGGCTGATTCATGGAGTGAATCGCCGATTGAATTTCATCAAGCAGATCGTGACGCTGCTGATCGTGTTCTCTCTGCTGTGTTAGATCTTCCATAATTACGTCATACCATCTGGTTCTGCTTTTTGACGGCATCATCGTAAGAGAAACTGCTTTTGAGCCGCCGTCATTCCGGCGGAAAAACACCAGCCTGCTCTGGATGAAATCTCCCTTTCGCAAGGATTTCAAAAGACGCTGTTTATCATCCTCATCGATGAACAGAGACAGGAATCCATATTCGTTAAGTTCCGCGGCAGTACGAAATCCCAGTATATCGAGGCATGCCGAATTCGGGTCTTCTATTGTTATTTCAGATCCAAGATGAATGAGAAAGACACCAATACCGATGTTTTCAGTAAGTACCCGTATCCTGTCCTCTGAGACATGAAGCTTCTGCTGAACTTCATAATGCTCACTGATATCCCGAAGAGCTAATAAAAATCCGGTTTTTTCCCCGATTTCAATTGTTGCAATGGAAGCCTTTACCTGCAGCATTTCCCCATTTTTCTTTTTAAGCGTTGCGTTGATATTCCGGATTGCACGGGTACCTGTCATAAGCTCCCGGAATCGTTCAACCCCACTCAACTCTTTATCACCGATTTCAAATAAGAATTCATGAAGTTTCAGAATCCCGAATTCCTCACTTGTGTATCCAAGAAGTTCGGTAACGACACGGTTTGAATAGACCTGACGGCCCTCCAGCACCATGAGAAGCCCCTCTTCGGAAGAGTCAGCCAGAGCCTTGTACCTCAGCTGCGACTCGAATACCGAATCAATCGCGTCTCTCCTTTTCTGTTCAAGACGGTAACTCTGAGCCGAAAGAAATACCATAATTACGGTTAACAGGATAACCAGAACAACTGAGACAATAACGATGCGGCGGGTAACAGCACGAATCTCCCGCTCCACATCATCGATATACACACCGGTTCCGACGATAAGACTCCAAGGGGCAAATAATCTGACATGAGAAAGTTTCGGAACGACTCGATCGGCATCATCCTGCCATTGCCACCGATACTCGACGTATCCACTTCCCTCAGGACGTACCGCCTTGATGCTTTCCATAAACAGTAGTTTACCATCAGGGTCTTTGTACTCTGAGAGCTCCGTCCCTTCCAGCTCAGGAAGGTAGGGATGCATAATCATCACCGGTTCCAGGTTTATCACCCAGAAGTAATCTTTATTATCATCACCGAATCGAATGCCCCGCAGCTGATCCATTGCCCGGATAACAGCTGTCTTCTCATCCAGTCCTTCCGAAAGGGTTCGATTATGCCAGTAATCAAGAATCTGCCAGGATTCATGGGTAAGTTCCCGGATCGTCCCCTTTTTCTGTTCCATCAACTGCTCTCGGAAAAAAGGTATCACAACGACGGAGATAGTTGCTGATACAAACAGGAGAACCAGAAGTGATGGTAAAATAAATCGCCAGAAAAACTGAATTCGGTCTCGCCTTCTGACACGCTGTTTCAAACGTTCCTGCTGTACAGTATCAGCAAGGGAAAAACGCTTATGATAGCGGTCCAGGAAATCCGGGTCGATAAAATCCGATTTGTCAGGAATATATCCATCATAATCATCCAGTAAATGCTGCTCGAAAACGGCTTTTACCACTTCAGATGTATATGAACCTTCAAATTCTTTTATGGCCTCCGGGAGGGCCTGTTTGTGGTGCCGATATCGGCGGTGATCGTATGGGTTGAATGCTACCGCATTCGATGCTGCGAGCTTTTCGACTTTTTCTCTGTCATAAAAATTATCTATCCAGGAATGAATGTCTCTCCCGGAGACTCCGAATAGTTTCTTTGTATGTTCAACATGTTCTTCAAATTTCATTTTTTTAATTATAGCAAAAAAAGCCCTCCTTCACAGACATGAAAGAGGGCGTCATATGAATTTTCAGGGTCCTAT
>JAUUYD010000402.1 GCA_030590585.1 Spirochaeta sp. | reverse complement strand
GTGATATCAGCTGAAGTAGTTCCTCCCGGTTCCGGTGATATACGTATAGACCGGCATATGCACAATGTGGCTCTCCAATTAGTTCTGGAACCATGGCCCGTGGATAATGGCGAACAGGAAGGAAGCCTTCGGCTTTTATTTCTGGAAGGCGGGAGATGAATATCAGAATCAACCGCAGTCATGCCGTTCAAGCATTGTTTCTTCTTGCGAGCATTGTTTTTGGTTTTTTTCTCATCAATCCTCTTCGGGAAGCTGCGGACCGGCGGGCGGAATCTTTAAAAAACCGTCTACTGGGTCAGATAGAAGAATCCATGGGGCTTTCCATCCAATATGAGAGCATTTCACCGGCATTGCTCTCTATTGTGACTGTTCGGGGCTTGAAAATCTCCTTTGACCAGGGTGATTTTTCTGCTGATAGAGTTCGTGTGTTCTATAATCCGCTGCGGTATTTCGCCGGGGACAAGAATGATCCGATTCGTCAAATCACCAGAGTTGCGGTAAGTAATGGAATCTTGGATCTTTCGATAAGTACTGAGGGTTTGACGGCTCCCCGGAATAATAGAGAATTTGATCCCTGGGTTCTGTTGGCAGACAAATCCGTTGTGTTATCGGATATTTTTGTCAATATCCGTGTGGATGAGACCTTTGCATTCAATGCGGAGGATGTATTTCTTACCTTGAAGGACGACAACGGAACTGTTCGCTATAAATTCAATGGTATTCTGTATGGGGATGATATCGGAGATCTTGATAAAATCGGTGGTATTGAATCTGAGCTGTCATCCAGCGGCAGTTTTTCACCTGCTGTATCCACAGCGAATGGACGTATAGATTTTCTTACTGCAGATTCGGATTTCATTGTTCTTGAGCCGCTGTCCATTGACTTCACATACTCAGCTGATGAACTTACCGCCAGAAGAATTGATGATGCAAGACCTCTTGATTTATCTTTTCATTACTCGGATGAGGGATGGGGTATAAATGGAGAAGCTGTCGGACTCAGTCTGCGGGAATTAGCGTCACCAGGACCTTCTGCGGGGTCTCTGGACCCCTGGTTCTCTTCAGTCCTCGATGGTCATTTCTCGTTTTCAGCAGGGGATAATTCCGGAGAGTTGGCATACGATGCCGATATGGAGCTCTTTTTGCCGGCGGGAAAGCTGCCATGGGGTATCAGGGCAGTTCTGGATTTCAAAGGTTCAAAGGTTGAATCTCAAATAAACCTGATCAGCTTTACTTCTGATTGGGGCGAACTGTCATATTCCGGCAGGCTCAATAATCTTGAATTGGCTCCGGATGGCTTATTGTCTTTTCACCTTGAAGATCAACTCCTCGGCTACCCTGTGTCCGCCGTATTCAAGCTGGAAACCAATCAGGGTACAATCAGCGCCGAGCCTGTCTTATTCGAAGCTGCCGATCTGGAGTTCCAGGACTTCAGATTTCTTATAATCCGGGAACCTGATTTATATGCACTTTCGCTGCTGGTTGTGCCCGGCCGGGCGGATGATGATACAGTTCGGCGTCTTACCATTGATGGTTTACTTGATACAAGCGACAAAGCTGTTATTCATGGTTTTACTTCCATTGAAGGTTTTGAATCTTCCTACATTGCCAGACTGATGGGAATAAGTGCAGCTGACAAGCTGCCTTTTATAAAAGATACATTGTTAAACATGAATGGGTATTTCGAAGCCAACAGCGAAACCTGGGTTATGTCGATCAATGATGCCGAACTGGTAGACAGTATGAATCACGAAAATATGCTCTCGTTTCGCGGGAGGGCATCACCGGGAAATTGGTCTTTGGATAGTTTCAGGCTTTCCTGGGATAATTACACAGTTGATGGCAGAGGATTCGGCAAAAGCTCTGAGAATGGAGGTTTTGCCGAAGCACGTTTATTAATTGACGAGCAGATATATCCGGTTAATGCCGAGTGGTTTCCCGATGGAAAATTGGTAATAAATGGAGATTTCGGATTGAAAGCCGTTCTGGGACCGCGTTCCGTGAATGGGCGTTCCATACAATTTCTCAGCGATAATATCATCGTTCCGCTTAAAGACGGCCGCCTGATTTCATATATTGATGTTCGCGGCAGATACTCCCGGCATTATTGGGAGTTTTTTGTTAATAATGCCAGAATAGTACTGGCTGATCGAAGTGAACAGTCGGATATTGCTGTTGATTTCAAAGGGACGGTGAGTCCCGGACATATCACCATACCGGAACTGAATATTGAAGATATAATCGGCCGACTGTCAGGTAATGCTGTATTTGAATCTGCTGATAACGGAAATAATATGAAGGGACGGCTTCAGCTGGGCTCCGGAGAACAGGAACATTATGAAATCTCCTTCCTCCGTGATGGTGATTTCTGGGATATCGCTATGAATATACAGGCCGCCCGAATTAAACGTGTAATGAATGAGAGACTTGCGGGAACTCTGAATGTAACAGGGCGGATGACGGGTACTTTTGATGATCCGTTAATTACCCTCGATATAAATACCGATGATGGCCTTCTTGACGGTCAGACTCTTGAAGGCAGGGGTTCCATCATCATGGAATCAGGGCGAATAAGGGTTCAGGATTTATACTATGAATACGAAGGGATGTCTCTAAGCCGGGGATTATTTCTTGTTAATTTGAATAATGGTACATTGAGATCCACGGCTGAACTGAACGCGACATACAACCAGGTGCCGGTTTCTTCCGGTATTTCTCTAGCCATGGATTTTGGACGGAGTTTTAAACTGCTTGAAATGCCGGAATTATCTGATACGGGATTTAATGGCACTTTGGCTACCAGACCCATACTCTGGAATGAAATACAGCATTTACCGGCATTCACCTTTCAATTTGTTAAAGATCAGAACATTTTAAAAGTTCAGACACCTGATCGTGAAATTCTGGTTGCTGAATATAATTTTAATTCAGGTGAATTGAATGTTTCTTCAAGCGACCCAATGCCGGTAATAGTCAAGGGCGGGGGAACAATCAAAGACGGTCAACTTGATTTATCATTCCCGGAGCTGAACATAGATCCGGTGCTTATCAATTATGCCATGATTAGAGATCCGATACTTCTGCAGTATCATGTTATATTTCAATCCGGACGTTTTATAGGAAATCTTGATATCAACGGGCCTTCAAGTGATCCTTTATTAAATGGTGTTATTCTTGCTGATAAACTGAAAGTTGATACCCCTTATACTTACGCTGATATTCAGGCCGCCAGTACCAAACTTCATTTTGAGGGACATAAAATCACTGTAGACAGGATTGAAATCCCAGTTGGAGACGGCATCCTCTATGCCGGAGGATACATCGTCCTTGATCGATTGAAACTCGCAGAGTTTGATATGGTGTATGGAGGCAAAGCCAGGGGTAAAGGACTTGGCGTACCGGTTTACTATCCTTTGATGGGGATAAACCTGGATGGAAGTTTCATCGGTGAGGTACGTATGACCGGAGGGAATAAGTATTTCAAACTTCAGGGAGATATTACATTACCCTATCTGAAAGCATC
>JAUUYD010000261.1 GCA_030590585.1 Spirochaeta sp. | reverse complement strand
GTTATACCCAGAGCAAGAACAAGGTAGAGCATTCGATCGTACATCCCGTCTTTTTCACGGCGTATCATATAAGCTGCGCCGATAAGGAGTACCAGGGATGAGGCGGTCCAAACAACAGCTTCCCCCAGACCGATTCTGAAATTTATGGAGAGCGGCGGTTTGAAACCGGCAGTTGTGACTTCGATATCAGCAGCGCCGTTTATCAGTTCCGCCAGAATTCCGCCTGAAAAAATTAAAAGCAGTCCGAGAGCTGAGAGAAAGAACAGCCGGGCCAGCTTGACACCTGCCCTCTCAATCAGGGGCATGGTGAACGCAGTGCCCAGCAGCACTGCCAGAGTAATCAATGGATTCACAGGGCATTCTCCTTGAAATCGTCAATAACAGCTGTTCCCCGTGAAGTGTAGAGCCTCACCGCATAGGCCAGCATCAGAGCCGTTACAGCCAACCCGATAACAATAGCCGTCAGTACAAGAGCAGAGGGAACAGGGTCAACAAATTGAGTACCCGTTGTAACTGAAGAATCGAGTATCGCTGCGGTACCCCCATTCCGGTAACCCAGACCTACAATAATGATATGAGTTCCCGTATCCATGATGGAAAATCCGAGAATCATTTTGATGAGATTACGTCTTGTGAGTAAGCCCCAGAGTCCGATTAGAACCAGTAAGGCGCCTGTGGATATGACAAGTGTAATAATCATGCAGCAGTCTCTCTCATGCGGTTTTTACAACGCATTCCATCAAGAATACCGATGAGTTCCGCCCCGACCTTGAGCCCGATGAGGGTGTAAATCACAGGAATGGCTCCTGCACTGAAAAGACGTCCGAAATCACCTAAAGGAAGAAATCGCGGATCAAGAAAACCAGAGGCCCAGACAAGGCCGGCTAAAGCTACGGCAATATAAGCAAAGCCTGTAAGTGACTCAACCAGCATCATAACAGTATGATTAAAGTTCTCCACACCGCCTGAGAGCATCAGTAAAAGAAAAGCGGTAGCAATAATAACACCGCCTTGAAATCCGCCTCCTGGAGTCAGATGTCCATGGAGGAAAATATATACTCCATAGAGAACAATCAGAGGAAATAGAAACCCTCCGCCTGATTCAAGAATTTCCGATGCTTCGATATGAGAAACACCGAGACCCTCCTCCTCTTCGTATTTCTTGAGCAGCAGCCCCACGGCTGCTGTTGCGGCAAAAAGGACTGCGACTTCACCCAGTGTATCCAGACCTCGATAGCTAACAATAATACTGGTTACCATATTAGCTCCGCCCAGTTCTTCAGGAGCACGCTCAATATAATTGGAAGCCACTTCCGGCAGCGGACCGCTTGTCGGTGCAAATGCTGCAAACGGCAGCAGGATAACAGCGGCGGCAATCAGAGCAATGAATGCCAGAACCCGTCTAATCACGAGGATCCTCCTTTTTAGTACCCCTCATTCTGGAAAGGGCGTAAAGAAACACTACCGTTGTCAAAGCCGAGCCGATTGCAGCCTCAGTCATGGCTACATCCGGCGCTGCCAGCAGCAGATAAAGGACACTGGCCAGTAAACTCACAGCTCCTGCGGCAATAACCGCGGCACTGAGAGTTTTCAGGTAAAGTGCTGTCAGAGCTGCAACGAGCATCAGTAAGCCGAGAACAATGACGAATACAATAATCATGCTGTCTCCTCCTCATCCTCACAGGAAGCTGCAAGATCGTCACAGGCGGCCCGTTTTCCCAGACTGACACCCGCATGATGAGCAGCTCTGGCCAGAGCATGTGACGAGAGCGGGTTTGAAAATATTACAAATAATATCAGTAAAACTGATTTACCGGCCCAAAGAGGCTCAGCAATCGCAAGGCCAATCAGGAACAGCATGGTTCCAAGTGTTGTCGCTTTGGTACCCGCCTGCATGCGGTCATAAAAATCAGGCATGCGGATAAGCCCCAGGGCAGCCAGAAAGAGAAATAACGACCCGATTATTGCCAGAATGCCTCCGAGTATTTCCATACTACAGCCCCCTTTCCACATACCTTGCTATTGCCACGATACCGACAAAACTGATGAGTCCATAAACAAGTGCAACATCAAGATAAATCTCACGACCGGCTGTTATTGCGACCCATCCGATCAGAGACAGAGAAATAATCGTCATAGCATCAAGAGCGACTGCCCTGTCTGCGACTGTGGGACCGATAAGAAGGCGTATCATCGCCATGACAAGAGAGATCAGCATAATTACAGCAGCAATATTGAATAATAATTCAGCCACAGATCACCTCCAGAAAACGTTCAAAACCACTTACAATTTTTTCAGTACGTTCCTTATCGTGGAGGTCTTCAACTTTAATCCAGTGTATATAAAAATCTTCACCATCCAATTCGACTGTAATGGTTCCCGGAGTCAGAGTGATTGAGTTTGCCAGCAGAAGACGCCCAAGACGGGTTTTCAATCTGGTCTGCACCCGGACAATGCCGGGCTCAATAGGCAGTCTGGGATGAAGAACACGAAAAGCTACATCAAGATTCGCTTTGACTAACTGCCAGAGGAAATAAAAAATATAAGCGATACCGAAAATAAACGCTTTAGGTGTCCAGCGAAGATCACCTAAAACTGATATTCCGGGTAAAGGCATAAAGATTATCACTAAAGCGGCCAGCCCTCCTGCTATGAATTCCTGAATATCGAAAGGATAGGTCAGCAAATACCAGATGAGGAGAGCCAACAGCAGCAGGACAACCCGGGCTTTAAAGAGTCTCATAACCACCTCCTTGACAGCTGTAAAGATTTATTGTTAAAGCGTGTGAACTAAGAAGCAAATTAAACTCCCCGTATGTTGTATTTTTTCTATATAAATTATTATTTATTTAATTGGGATACTTTATTACGGAGATATAGCAGTGTCAAGCTATAGTTTAAAGAAATTCTTATGGATAAAAGAATTACTAGGAATAGCTAACTATATTTTTAATATCTACTTAGGTGTTAATGCCTGAAGTGACGCCGTCCGGTAAGTACCATTGCAATCCCCGCCTCATCACAGGCCCTGATGGAATCTTCATCCCGAATCGATCCTCCCGGCTGAATGATTGCGGTAATTCCAGCAGCCGAGGCGGCTTTAACCGCGTCATCAAAAGGGAAGAAAGCATCGGAAGCCAGAACGACCCCATGTGCATCATGTCCTTCCAGAGCAATCATGACTGCCCCCACCCTGTTCGGCTGACCAGTTCCGATACCAATGGTTTTCAAACCTGAAGCCAGGGCAATACCGTTGGATTTAACGTGTTTGACGACTTTCCAGGCAAAAGACAAATCTCTGAGCTGTACCGCTGTAGGTTTTGATTTTGTGGGTATGGTCCACTCGGATTCAGGAGTGAAACCGCGATCGACTTCCTGCAGACAAAAACCGCCATCCACTGGAAGAGCCTCCCAGCGATCACTCGCCGGTCTCTTGAGGCTGAGAATCCGAAGATTCTTTTTCTTTTTGAATATCTCAAGGGCTTCTTTGGAAAATCCAGGCGCAGCAATCACTTCAATAAAGAGTTTAGAAAGAGATACCGCAGTACTTTCATCTACAATCCTGTTGAATGTGACAATCCCGCCGAATATGGAAACAGGATCGGCATCTCTCGCTTTTTCCCAGGCCTCAAGTGTTGTTTTTCCCAATGCCGCACCGCAGGGCGCGGCATGTTTAACCCCTACACAGGCCAGTTCTTCAAACTCGGAGACAGCTCGCCAGGCACCATCTAGATCCCTCAGATTATTGAAACTCAATTCCTTACCCTGATGCTGAATAAAATCACTTAAAGCACCGAATGACGCGGATGAAGAGGGAATATACCATGCTGCCTTTTGATGGGGGTTTTCGCCATAACGAAGGTCTGCGGATTTCTTATACGAAGTAGTAAACCATTCCGGGGCAGCATCTTTACCAAGCAGACTGGCTGCGACGGCTGAATCATACGCTGCAGTGAGGGCAAAGACTTTGCCGGCCAGGCCTCGGCGTGTGGAGAGGCTCAGACTCCCCTCATCATTCCATTCCTTCATTACACTTTCATAGTCTGATGGGTCAGAAATAACAGTGACATGAATATGATTCTTGGCTGCGGAGCGGATCATTGTCGGTCCCCCGATATCAATAAACTCTACAAGTTCATCCAGAGGAAGACCTTCACCGGATTTTTCAAAAAAGGGATACAGATTCACCACAACAACATCAATAGGATCAATGCCCTGTTCTCTCATGGTTTTTTGATGACCCTCATCATCACGGCGGCCTAAAAGGCCTCCATGAATCTTCGGGTGGAGGGTTTTCACCCTTCCGTCCAGTATTTCTTCAGCTCCGGTGTATTGAGAAACCTCAGTAACTTCTATTCCGGCTTCATTCAAGGCTTTAAATGTTCCACCTGTTGATAGCAGAGAATAACCTGTGCCTATAAGAAACCGGGCAAAATCAATGATTCCTGTTTTATCGTAAACACTTAAGAGGGCACGTTTAGCCATGAAGACTCCTGTTACTGTATTTATCTGCATGATGCTCAATAAATACAAAATTGTCGAGGCTATGAAAAATATCCTATATATCGGTGTTTCCCGGGATGCGGACTGCAAATTCAGTTCCCATTCCATCTTCAGATTCGAAGGAAACTGTACCTTT
>JAUUYD010000074.1 GCA_030590585.1 Spirochaeta sp. | reverse complement strand
GATGAAAAAGACCTTATTTCCATGATGAGAAACGCAGGCTTTACAAACATACGTACCGTTGAGAGTCTGGGGGAGCCGGCTCAGGCCATAATTATAACCGGAGTAAAGAAAAGGGTTTGACCCAAAGCATGACTACCCGTATGATGTCTCTTGCGGAAAAATTACATTAGCTAAACTATTGAACTGTAATCATTTATTCATTTATTCCGCATGGTGGAACATATATGCCCCTGGTGGAAGAAGTTTTTGCATCCCTGGCGAATTGGGGAAAGCATCCGGTAATGAAGGAAATCACTCCGGGATTACCTGATATTTCACTGAACAGTGAAGACTTCAGATTGAAGGTAGAGGCATTATCCCGAATATTTTCTGATATGGGTATTCGCGAAAGAGTCCCCGTTCCCCTGTTTCTTGAGAATTCCATCGATTTTCCCCTTGTGTTCCTGGCTCTCATTAAACTCAAAGCCATCCCTGTCATGGTGAAAATGGATTACAAATCCATGGAACTCACCGAAGTTTTCAGAAATCTTGATCCGGATGTTGTTATCAGCTAAAAAACACATCTGCCTGTGATAGAACCCTGGCTGGATGGTAAAACTGTTATAGCAAGAGAATCCAGTGACTTCTCAGTATACCAGAGAGGGCCGGAACAGCTCAGGAGTATTCAGGTTCCCGAAGATGTGGCTACCATCAACTACACTTATAGAGGATATGGGTATCCACTGGGATCAATGGCCACCCATTCCCAATACCTGCATGGCGCAAAAGTACTGCAGGCAGGACTTCAATCTTTACCAGGTGATAGTATGCTGGTAATCCTGCCTATGTCCCATATATTCACCCTGATAGGCTGCATATTCGTACCCCTGATGTATAAACTCACAGCTGTTATTTCACGCTCGTTAAATCCACGAAAGCTATTTTCAATAATCAAAAAACACTCAATACAGCATATTCTTTCCATTCCGGAAATCTACGAACTTCTCGGCAGAGTTAAGAAAGAAGAAAACTCTCTTGAATCTCTAAAAGTATTTGTATCAGGAGGCAGCCATCTCTCACCGGAAAGATACAGCAGGTATAAAGAGATATTCGGTGTTGAGCTGCTTCACGGATATGGTCTGACGGAGTTTACACCTGTCAGCCGTAATATGCGGGGTGAATCACTTCCCGGCACCATCGGCCCACTTTGCGAAGGTGTCGAATGCTCATTTGACAACGGTGAAATACTCATTGAGACTCCCCATGCTGCAAGAGGCTACTACAAGCGTACCATGGAAACCACTGAAGCCTTTAAAGGCCATCTGTTCCGGACTGGTGATATGGGTTATATGAGAAACAACCACCTGGTATTCAGCGGAGAGAAGAAGAAAACAAGGAAAATAAACGGGAATATTGTCGATCTGGTTGAAGTCGAAAATGCCATCAGAAGTTTTTCAGCTACAGACCGTTTCCGCCTGGAATACAAACCTGGAAGACTTACCTCATATGTAAGTTTTAAAAACGGCGATGACTCACAGAAAGTACATCTCAGAAACTATCTCATCGACCGCATCGCCAGGTACAAAGTACCAGGGATTGTTATCGGAGAAGAAATATGAAAATCGCATTCATCAACCCCGCATTTACACTGATAAACAACAACGAACGTCTTAGAAATTTCATCGAAGATTCACCTTTTATGTATTTCTACAGCCAGTTCTGGTCGGGTTTCAGCAATGGTCTTCTCACTCTTGCAGCCTTAACTCCCGAAGATATCGAGGTAATTTATGTCGATGAGAGTCACGAGTCCATTCCTTTTAATCAGGAATTTGATATAGTTGCCATCACCGCCACTACACAACAGACCATGCGGGCTTATGCTATCGCGGACAGATTCAAGAACAGATCCAACCCACCATACATTGTCATAGGCGGTTCACACGCCAGTTTTATGCCTGATGAAACAGCAGAACATGCTGATACGGTATTCATCGGTGAAGCTGAAAACAGCTGGCCTCAATTTCTCAAGGATTTCAGTAATGAAATACGGACCGGAAGGTATAATGCCGTTGACTTCACCTCCGTCGACATGACGGAAGTCCCCATCCCGCGATATGAATTGCTGGATCCCGATCACTTCAATATGATCTGGATTCAAAGCAGTCGGGGATGCCCGATTAATTGTGAATTCTGTTCCGCAACGAAGTTTTTCGGTAGGAAATACAGGGCAAAAACAGAAGATCAGGTTCTCCGTGAAATAACTGCCGCGCGAAAACATATGAAGATGAAGCAGATTCTATTCTCCGACGACAATATGTTCTGTAAGAAAGACCGGAATGAAGCACTTCTGCAAAAATTAAACGAATCCGGGATTTCTTTTGTGGCCCAGGCCGATATCACCATCGGAGAAGATCCTGAATTTCTAAAAAAACTCAAGGATTCCGGCTGTTCCATCCTGTTTATCGGTTTTGAAAGTCTGGACTCCAGAAATCTCGGATTGATGAATAAAACGAACTGGAAGAATGAAAAACTCAATCTTTATGCCGAGTATATTCATAACATCACTGAAGCCGGAATTGGTGTCTACGGTGCATTCATTGTCGGATACGATTACGATACAAAAGCTACTTTTGGAAAGCTGGCAGATTTCGTCACTGATAATTACCTCTCCGGAGCGCAAATTACCGTTTTAACACCACTTCCGGGTACAGATTTAAGGGATAGACTCCGAAAAAGTAATAGGGTGCTTAACACAGGATGGGAGAACTATACCTTTTTCGATGTCAACATCAGCCATCCGATCATGAGCAGGGAAGATATTGAAGAGGGCCTTTTGGAAACATACCGGACTATCTACAACCAGGAGTATCTGGATAAGAAAAATAAATACTACCGTCAGGTTTTTCTGAGGAATTTAAGGGAAGCATAATATGAGTAATAAAAATCAAAACGAAGACTCCATTAAAGCAATCATCTCGAAAGTAGCTGGATATCCCGTTGATGAGATTCATGATGATATCCATATCAGAGACGATCTTCTTGTTGATTCCCTGAAGCAGATGGAAATCGTTGCTCGTATTGAACATCATTTCGGTATACCTCTGGATGAGGGAGAGTTGGTCTGTCTTGAAACCCTGGGCGATTTCCTGAACCTGATAAACAGTCAGATACTGACAGCAACATGAGGATGAATGATTCATTTTGAAAGCGAAACAGTAGAACAAGCCTACAATGAAGAACAAGCCGGATTCTTTCATAAACGAATTCGGACAGGTTCTATGTGGGCGATATTGTTCTACCCTTTATTTGCCATCCTGGACTTCATTGTATATAAAGAATTTTTTACATTTTTTCTCACCATGAGAATAATTTCCGAAGGTTTTCTTGTATTCGGACTTTTAGCCTCATTTTTTAATAAAAGCCACAAATATCCTCAGGCAATTGCGATAGTTCAATACCTGACACTGAGCTTCTCCATCCTCGTTATGATTCATGTCTCTGACGGGTATAAGAGCCCCTATTACGTTGGACTCATTCTAACATTGCTATTCCTTTTATTTATCTATCCAATGTCGTTTCGCAGTACTCTTATCGTCACGACTTTAACCCTCGCAGGCTATATGCTTCCGATCCTGATATTGGACACCATAGATATGCCTTCAATATTCATCACAAACTGCACCTTCTTCTTCGGAGTAATCTTTTTTATCAACGTCAGTGCCCGGATTGCCGAAACCATGCGCCGTCAGGAATTTATTGCCAGATACAATCTGGCAAAGGCCAATGAAGACCTCAAGAACCTGGATAAGATGAAAACCCAGTTTTTTGCCAACGTCAGTCATGAAGTCCGCACACCGCTCACATCCATCATTGCCCCGCTCCAGAGTCTCAGACAGGGAGATGTGGGCAGCCTGAATATTGATCAGAACGACCTGCTCGATCAGATGCACCGTAATGCCATACGGCTACTCGATCTCATCAACCAGATGCTGGATTTTTCCAAACTGGAAGCCGGTAAGGCCCATTTAAGACTATCGCTAGTTGATATGGTTGATTACACCGAAGATATTGTCTCACTGTTTAAAGAAGTTGCCATACGGAAGGACCTCAATCTGATTTTTGATGCGTCAAATCTGACAGACGGACAGATATTTATCGACAACGACAGGTATGAACGCATTATCACAAATCTGATACGCAATGCCATAAAATTTACCGAAACCGGCGGAATCACTGTCAGTTTGAAACGTGAAAACGATACATTCATACTCATGATTACCGATACGGGAATTGGAATCTCAAAGGAAAATCTTCCGCATATTTTCAAACGCTTCGAACAGGTTGACGGCACTTCAACCCGCTCATTCGATGGAACAGGTCTGGGGCTGGCCATAGTGGAAGAATCGGTTAATCTTCTTCAGGGTAAAATCAGCGTCGAGAGTGTCATTGATATGGGAACGGTGTTTACCATTGAGATTCCAGCCGATCTTATAGACAGAGAGCCTCATGCCCTCGTTGAACGGCGGGGTTCGGACCGAAGAAATACACCGGAAAGTTGGAACGGCGATAACAGGAGAAACGATGAAAGGCGTAAAACCGATTATGCCCATGTACCTGTCAGTGAACTGGCACAGATAGAAAGCCAGACTTATGCCGTTCATGATCAGTCTCAAATTCCCGAAAATACCGAACCAAGCGGTAGACGGGTACTCATCACCGAGGATACCGACGATTTACGTCATTACATCGCGAAGATACTCAGTAATCTGGGGCATGATGTAATTAGCGCTGAAAACGGCCAGGCAGCCTGGAAAATCCTGAGGGAAGAAGGCGATATCGACGTACTTGTGTCCGATATCATGATGCCGAAAATGGACGGGTATGACCTACTCAGGAAAATCCGTAGTGATGAAGAATTACAGGATCTTCCAGTCATACTGATAACAGCAAAGGCCGGTGACGATCCGAAACTCAAGGCCCTGGGCATAGGTGCGGATGATTATCTGCCAAAACCCATCAATGTCCGTGAACTCGATGCCAGAATTCGAAATCTTCTTACATCAAGAGATCTTCATCGAGCCTCTGCTGAAGCAGCCGTCATGGATCAGAGAATCGAGGAACTCATGATGGGTTTCGCGCAAACCCTTGAAATTCGGGATGCAGAGACCGGGAATCACAGCAGGGAAGTACTGGAAATCGGCACACTTATCGCCGGGGAACTGGATATGGAAGTCGACAGGGTACTTACAGCCTCCCTTCTTCTTCACGATATCGGGAAAATCGGTATTCCCGACAGCATTCTGCTCAAGCACTCCAGATTGACTGATGATGAGATGGCGGAAATGCGAAACCATCCGGTAATCGGTAAGGAACTGCTGGAGAGCTTTTCAAATTTCAAAGAGGTTTCAGATATCATCCTGGCCCATCAGGAACACTGGGACGGTACAGGTGACCCCCACGGCCTTTCCGGAGAGCAGATACCCCGAAACGCCCGTATTATTGCTGTTGCCGATGCCTATCATGCCATGACCAACACCCGGCGCTACCGTACGGCACTCAGCCGGGAACAGGCTGTAGAGGAGCTGGTAAAAAACCGGGGAACCCAGTTCGATCCGGAAGTTGTTGATGCCTTTATTAAAGCCAGAGGACTATCCTGATACCCCAAAACACCGGCGCCACTCTTCGGGATGCCATCCGGTGGCTGCCTGGAACTGCCTGATAAACTGATCCACATGTTCAAAGCCGCATTCATCGGAAATCCGGTTTATCGAAGCAGATTCAATATTCTGTGTGAGAAGCTTATTGCAGGCGAGGTTCAAGGCCCGTATAGCTAATCCACCAGCCGTTTCATCTTTAATCGCAAGAACCGCCGGGCGGGTGAATAAACCCGTATAATCCGAATCCGACATACCATCAGAATTCCGTGCCACCCGGCTATACAGGATAATTCGTGCCTGTCCAAGCGGATCCTCCATTCCTCCCCTATCGGACGAATACCGAATCGTTCAAAGAGGTTTTCTGTCTACTCTGGAAAAAACTATGTTTGTTATCGATTATGTACATTATTATCAAGCATGCAGGAGTAAACAAATGTCAGAAAACAAAAAGAGAAGCCCTCTATATTTACTGTTACCAGGCACCATATTTATCCTCGGATGTATTATCAGTAACAGCATCTTTGCTGACGGATCAGAAAACCTCAATCCATCCCTGATCGGTACATGGCGCTGGATGGGTACAGTCACTCCGGTAGAGATAATAAGCCCCATCCCCGGGGAAGAGTATTCAGTCAGTTTCAATGAAGATGGAACCATATCCATGAAGCTGGAAACGAATCAGATAAACGGCAGATATACTGTCGATGGCGGGAAACTCAAAGTGGTTCCTCCCATGATGATGACTCTTGCAGCCTGGTTACCCGAATCCCCTGCCCCCTCAATACTGAAACTGATGGAGCATGCCGTCGGATATTTCTTCAAGGAAGACGAGCTGTATATTGACACATACGCCGATGGCGGGACTCTGAGGTTTGAATCCATCAGCTGAGTTTGTACATCGCTTTTACAAGATCCGATTTATGCCGTTCAATGTATTGCTTGAGATTCTCATGGGATTCCCGGGGCTGAGAATCAGCACCGGCTAACTCGATAACACCTTCGGTCCGTCTGTACCAGAGATAGTGAGGTTCAAAACCCGCCGCCGATGGAGACTGTCGAAGCCGAAGATTAAGTTCACGGTCAAGCTCAATATGGTTGGCCGTACCGGTGATGTACCGTATGTCCCCATTCTCACCTACCATCAGAACTATTCGCTGAAATCCCGCTGATAAGGCATCATCCTTTCGGAATCCCTTTAACTGAATATCCAGAGAACCCAGGCGCAGCTCCCAGCCCTCGGCTCGTCTTGCACGGCGGAAGGCAATAATTTCTTCGCGGATTCCCCTGATCCCCTCGGTATCTCCTCTGGATTCATTGAGTTCTGAACGCCAGCGTCGAAGCTGCCCCTCATACCTTTTCATCAAACGGGCACGGGAAACAAAACGGTCTGTATCCGATAAAAGAACCCAGACATCAGCGAGTTTTTCTCCCATTCGGGTTCTAATTTTTTCAAACAGGCAGCATACCCTCCCTGAGCCGGATTACTTTTACTATAATGAGAAAGGAGGCTGAATGTCCCGTTCTATTCTCGTATTAGCTGATATACATGGAAATCTCGAAGCACTCAAAGCCGTATTGAAGGATGCGTCAGGTCTATACAATGAGATATGGGTGCTGGGTGACATTGCAGGATACGGACCGGATCCGGGGCAATGTCTGGAACTGCTCCGCAGAAATCAGGCCGTTATGGTTGCCGGCAATCACGACCTGGCCGCCTGCGGCAGGATCAACACTCATGATTTCAACCATGAAGCCAAATCTGCAATAGAACTTCATAAAGACTGCCTGTCTGAAGATCAGAAATCCTTTCTTGGAAATCTGCCTGTAACTCTCAAAATACGTTCTGTAACACTGTCTCACGGCAGCCCCGAGAATCCGATATGGGGATATATACTCGATGATGATTCTGCGGCCCGGGTATTCATGAAGACAGAGACATCCCTGACTCTTACAGGACACACGCATATACCTGCCTTATGGGCCTATGACAGTCATTCCGGAGCGCGTTTTATATCATTTTCATACGGAGTGGAAATCAACTATTCCGGAGTCCCTCATCTAGCCAACCCCGGCAGCGTCGGTCAATCCAGAGACAATGATATTTCTGCCAGATACATTATACTCAACCCGGAGAAGAAGAGAATTATATTCCGTCGATGTTCATGGAAATCCGGCCCAACCAGAAGGAAAATGAAATCCCGAGGATATCCTTTATCATTGATTGACCGTATGGCTCCGAAACGTCCGGCCGGATATAAGGCCTAATATCCCCGGTTTCCGGTCCAGCTCAACCCGATAAAAAAGACCGAACTTGTTGCATCAATACCCTCAGCAACTGAGGATCCGTCGGTTATAAACGATCCTATGGGAATTAACATCCTGCCTCCTATACTGAGAGTTATTTTCTTTGTGCTTAAGGTTTCAAATCCGAACTCCCAGAAAATTCCGCCGGTACCCCAGAGATGGTTATCGAAATCAAACAAACTCTGCATAGAGGGGCCGACTCCCAGGTAAACCGCGTTAAAACTCCGGGGCAGCTGCCAACGATAACCGAAAGGAATACCGAAAGCGACATAAAGATCGTAGCGGGAATAATCCATCGAGCTTGTTTCATTCAAATTATCATATTCCCAATAGATCATAGGCCTGGCAATACTGATAAAGCTGCCGTAGTAAAAACCCGTAAGGTTCATCATCGATGCCCCCCGGATATCAAGGCCAATCATCTGCTCCTGAAGGATCACGCCTGAATCCTTATCAATCCAGGTATAATCAATGCCGGAGACTCCCAGAGAATAGGTCCATGGATTTTCGGCAAACAAGGACACAGGCAGGAAAAGGCATAAAATTAATATTGGAAACAAGGATAGTTTCATACAGTGTTCAACCTAATCATTATCTTAATGCATCAGTCAGCTTTTTTCCCGCCAACAATCTACATTCAAGATTATCCCTTCCGTTTTTTCCCATGTCGGCTCTGCCCCGATTTACCGCCGTATCG
>JAUUYD010000052.1 GCA_030590585.1 Spirochaeta sp. | reverse complement strand
GATACTGCGCCGGATGGATATCCCGATTTCTGAATACCGGGAATGGTCCGGCAGTGGTGCAGCTTTATGGTGGCTGGGGCAGGCCGGTTTTCTAATCCGTTACGGAAAACTGAATTTTATTATTGATGCCTATCTGTCTGACGTCCTTGCCCTTAAATATAAAGGTGAGGTTTATCCTCATATCCGAATGATGCCTCCTCCAATATCCATGGAGAAACTGACGAATATCGATTATTTCATCAGTACTCACAGTCATTCCGATCACATGGATCCGGGTCTGATTCCAGTGATAAGGGATACAAACCCGGATTGCCGGTTTATCATTCCTGAAGCGGCCCGAATCACCGGTTTGGAGCGGGGCATACCCCGGGACAGGCTCATCGGTGTTGATGCCGGAATCGATATGACTCTTGCTCAGGATGTCACTCTGAGAATGCTTCCCTCCGCCCATGAGAAATTGAAACAGGATAAGCACGGTCACTACCATTATCTGGGTTATATTTTCAGTTTCGGAGATCTGAATATCTACCATTCCGGAGATTGCATTTTCTATTCAGGGTATGATGCCTGGCTGAAACTGCATCGTGTGGATTTAGCTCTGATGCCGGTAAACGGCAGGAAGGATGAACTCAGCCGTCGAGGGATCGCCGGGAATTTTAATTTTTCTCAATCCGTCGAAATCATGCGAAATCACCGGATGCAATTTATGATTCCTCATCATTACGGTATGTTTGATTTTAATACAGTGGAAATGGATGAACTGGAAGCCGGAGTCAGGGATTCGGGATTACAGGATCGAATATTCCCTGCGGAAACCGGAACTATGTACAATTTGAAAAAGGAATAGAAGTGGAGACTCTTCAGGGTAATAACAGGTTGATGTTCGCGGAAGAACGGAAAAAGATGCTTGTTGAATATATCAATGAGAGGCGCAGTGTTATCGTTCAGGAGCTCTGTGAATCTTTTTCAGTATCCGGAGCAACCATCCGTAATGATTTAAGAGAGCTGGATGAGGCAGGATTGATACTCAGGACTCATGGCGGTGCGATTCGAAAAACCCGGACCGGTTTCGAGCCGGATATCGATCAACGATCGGAAAAGAACAAGGACGCCAAGATTCTGGTAGCCCAAACAGCCCTGAACACGATTGAGGATGGTGCCACCATTATTCTTGATACGGGAACCACAGTGACAGAGCTGGCCCGGCTTCTGGGTCAGAAAAAAAACCTGACTGTTGTTACCAATGATATCACTATCGCTGCCATTCTGGAGAAAACGCCGACTTGTGAAGTTTTATTGATTGGCGGACTGCTTCGAAAAGGGTTCCATTGTACTGTAGGATACGGCACATTCTCACAACTTGATTCACTATCCGTTGATATTGCTTTTCTGGGCGCGAATTCCTTTTCGGCCCGAAAAGGGGCCAGTACCCCGGATCTCTCCCAGTCTGAAATCAAGCGTCAGATGATTGAAATCGCCGCAAAAGTGGTGCTTCTCTGTGATCATTCCAAGCTGGAAACCGATTCGTTTATGAACTTCGCATCACTTTCACAAATAGACCTTCTGATTACAGATTCAATAACGACAGATCTACTTAAAATTTATGAAGAGAAAGATATTACAGTTCTCAGTGCGAAAATGGAGAAACCAGCTTAATCCTTTTTCATATCATAGATACTGCGGAGAAGATCTATCCTCTCACCCTGCTTCCCCTGCATTACAAGCTGGTGATGAGAGAAGACATTTTTCACCATTTTTTTCCCATCAGGAACTTCCACGATTCCACCGTTTCGGCAATCAGACCCCGGGTACTGAACATAACCCTTCAGTTCTCCTTCGATTGCGCTGATCCTGTCCTGTGCTGCATTCATTTTAGCCAATGTCACATCCCCGGTGGGGAATCGTGCGTTGAGCATATGTGACTTTTCATCGATGATACCCAATACCGGGGCACGAAGCTCCCATTCTGAGCTCATTGATCTTGGAATAAGCCCGAAGTAGCCGCAGTGGGCCAGAAGAAGGTGATCATCGGGATTATTAATAATTTCAGGAAAATTGGGGATTCCTTCATGTTTCAATGCCGCCATACCCATCAGGAATGGGTAGATATTTGACATCATGATAGGGGCACCGATGGATTTATAGAGCATGAATTTGATGGCTAGTGCTTGAACATCACCCTCACAAGCCCAGAGTAAGCCTTTTTCTTCAAAGAGAATATCCCAGGCTAAACAGGGAGTGGATGAGCATGAACGGGATTCATTGAGGCAGTTGGTTCCCACACCACCAATATTTTCATCGTCGTCGATTTCTTCTCTAATGGCCATATACAGTTTCATGGCATGAAGAGCCATCATTTCAGTGAAATCCGCAGCTGCAGGGTAAGATAGTTTTTTCCATTCACGCATTGCAGCTTCGTCAGTAATTTCAGAAGCCCGCTTTCCGAGAGCTTTGAGACTTCGTTTTTCTATTGTCAGACCGAATTTTGAATTGAGACCCTGAACACATTCGTCTTCCCACCAGTAGAAACTCTTGAAAATTGCCGGTTGGAATCCTTTCCCCGGGTCATCCTGAAAAATCAGGAATTTAGTGCTCTTCATTTGGCGTTTTACACCCAGAGACCGGCAGATAAACAGAGTCTGTTCCTGACTGTATGGGGCAATGGTTTCAACGCCTTTTCCCTTCAGATAATCGATGATTTCCCAATCCCACATGGAGACTGTTGAGAACTCCGATGTAATTATCAGTATAGGTACATGAATAGCCTGGAATGCTTCAGCCTTCCGGTAGGCTTCTCCTATGATTTCAGGAAAGATTACCCCTTCACAGTCCGGAACTGAATCGCCGAGGGCAATAGCTTTAAGCCATTCAACATTACCGGAAAGCTTCTTTTTCAGAGTGTTAAGCTGATTATTGAATTTTTCTGTTTTACCGGGATGAAAATAAACGGGCGTAAGTCTGGCTTTCATGAGAATTCCTCTTATTTACAGTGAGATTTCTTTACCCTTTTCTGCTGATTCCAGACCGGCAACCAGTACCTGGGTTTCCTTCAATCCATCGTAGAAATTCGGCCTGATTTCCTCACCTGTATCTATGGCACTCATGAAATCTACTACTGCATGAACAAACTCGTGTTCATAGCCGATAACATGACCGGGAGGCCACCATGATGCAATGTAATCATGGACAGCTTCGGTAGCCAGGATAGTTTTAAATCCCTGTTGGTCAGCCGGATCTTCACGGTTGAAATATTCAAGTTCATTCATCCGTTCAAGATTGAAGAGCAGACTTCCCTTCGATCCATATATTTCGAATGTATTGTAATTCTTTCTTCCAGTGGCGAATCGGCTCGTATCGAAAGAACCAAGGGCACCATTCTCGAATCGGACAGTCATAAAAGATGCGTCCTCGACGGTTACTTCTCCCCGGCCGGTACTGACTTTGCCGCTGAATGCACCTGAAACGGTTTCGTCCGGCAGGGGACGTTCCTTAACGAAATGGCTCGTCATGCAATTGACGTTGGTAATTTCACCGATGAGATAGCGGGCAAGGTCAACACTGTGTGAGTTCAAATCACCTTGAGGACCCATTCCTGCAGTTTCTTTCTTGAGATGCCATGTCAGGGGGAAGTCGGGATCGACAATCCAGTCCTGAAGATACGCACCCCGCCAATGGAATATCCTGCCGATCTTCCCCTCATCAATCATCTTCTTTGCCAATCGGATTGCAGGTGTGCGTCTGTAATTATGGTTTAGATAGTGTGTGACTTTTGATGTTTTAACAAGCTCGTATAGATCCTGTGCCTGCTGGAGGTTCATTGTCATTGGTTTTTCGAGGAAGACATGTTTTCCGGCTTTCACCGCTGCCATAGCCATTTCAAAGTGAAGGTTCTGGGGAACCGCGATATCGACTATATCAATGTCATCTCTTGCCATTACTTTATGCCAATCAGTTTCGATTTCTTCCCAACCCCAACGATCAGCAAACTCTCTCAGGGGTTTTTCCTGACGGGCACATGCGACTTTGAGAACAGGTTCGATCGCCATATCGAAAAACTGAGGTGCTCTATTCCAGGCGTTACTGTGAGCCTTACCCATAAATCGGGATCCAATTAGCGCAACGTTCATTTTCTTTTTCATCAGAAGCTCCTAGCCCAGGATGTCCGCAATACGGCGGAGTTCTTTCACGCTGGCGGCAACAGCCTTATCTTCATCATCATCAGCCCAGTTATTTCGGTAATCTTCATGGAGGTAATCAATTTCCATAGCCAGAAATCCCTGATAGTCGGCCTCTTTTAGTAATTCAGCCAGTTTGAGGTTATCAACGAGTCCCTGCCCGGTTGGTGTACAGGCAAAGAAGTGCCAATTGTTAACAGAACAGCTTGCCTGGGGTTTTAAGTCTTTAATATGGGTTGAGAATGTAAAGGGAGCGAGTTTTTTCATTGCTTCGATGGGATCATCAAGTACCCGCATGAAATTGCCAGTATCAAAATTGATACCGAAATTCGGCGAATTTACCTGGTGGATCAGCCGGAGCATTTCATCAGAATCGTAGTCAATATGATTTTCATTGGCAATTTTCAGATTTTTTGCTTCGGCAAATTTCATGGCGTTTGTAAACATTCTCGTTAGAAGGTCAAGCTGCTTCTCATGGTCTCCGAAGCGGAAGGACAGGCTGGAGCCGCAGACTCTCATAACATCGGCCCCAATCGCTTCGGCATACTCCATGTGTTTGAGCATGTCGTCATAAGCCGCTTCGTTGCCGCCGGCCTCCAAACCATCAGGATGGCCCCAGGCATAGACTCTAGCTAACCCGTATTCATCGAGCATCCCCTTGATTTCACTCATATATGCAGCATCAAATCTTGGAATGAAGCAGGACTCCAGAGATACTCCGTCGACACCCAATTCTTTTGCTCTCTGAATGAACCATTCCAATGTGATTGGTTTTGAAGGTGCTTGCTGATCGGGGTACACTTCATCGAAGAGCCGGTGATAACAGTAACTGTCGATTCCGATTTTCATATATTTACCTCGTGTTGATGTGAGAACCTAAAACGTTTTAGGTATTGTAACACGTCCACTTGGAAGGTCAAGTGAAAAAACTGTGTAAGTCGTTGGAAGTAATTGAATCAGCTTATGTAGATTCCCTGACAATCAGTTCAGGGCGGATGAAATTCTTGATAGGCGATTTATCCCCTTCGATCAGGCGAAACAGGCTTCGCGCCATGGTTGAGCCGACATCGTTAAGCTTGGCTCCGATAGTTGTCAGCCTGGGATATACGGAACGGGATATTTCCACATTGTCGTATCCGATAACGGCAATGTCATCAGGTATACTCATGCCGGCTTCCTTGATGTACTGCATGGCTCCTGATGCGATGTAGTCATTGGCACAGATCAGTGCATCAATGTTGTTGTTCTCGATAATTGATTTGGCACCCGAATAGCCGCCGGCTACCGTAAAATTGCTTTCGAAATGCATGGTGTCCGGTATATGGATGTCCGAGCGCTCCAACCGTGATAATACACCCTCTCGCCTGAGAACAGCATCCACATGATCCTCGGGGCCGTTGATTAAAGCGATGTGTCGATATCCCTTTTTAATCAGGTGATCTGCCGCCAGGGTGCCGCCATACTCATGTTCGACGGAAACATAGCTCATCGATTCTTGAGTAATGTACGGGTTGAGAAATACTGCCGGAAAATTCTTGAGTCTGGGGAGGAACTCATAGTTGTACATGAATTGTGGAATGATAATCATGCCGTCGGTGGATTTATCGTTCAGTTTCCGGACGAAGAAATTTGACAAATTGTCTTCCTGCCAGTTCTTCACATCGAGCTGAAGATGGTAATCCCGCTGCTGGGATTCTTTAAGAATTCCTATCAGGTAATGGTAGTAGAATGTACTTTCATCTATGAGATTAGCGTATTGAGTCGAATTGATTATCACCATAAGAATTGAATGACTTTTCCCAGTAATTAGCGTTCTTCCTCCACGATGAGGACTGTATTCCAGTTTTTCAGCCCATTTTATAACCTTCCGGCGTGTATTTTCATTAACACTCTTGCCGTTGAGGGCTAGTGAAGCCGTTGCCACGGAAACACCGGCTTTCAGGGCAACATCTTTTAAATTGGCCAATAGAAACTCCTTCAGCATATTAAGTATACACGGTTGTTACCTTGACTTCGAAAAATTTCGAGGTTAAAGTCGGAGCTGTCCATACATTGTAATGTTATGACAAACTAATGGAGCTTAGACACCTTATGCGCAAATCTCCGCAGTATTATCGTATCTATCAGAAGCTTAAAAGACAAATCCAGAACCGGGAATATCCTGTAGGCACTAATTTGCCGACAGAATCCCAGATCGGCGGGATGTGGGGGGTAAGCCGGACAACGGTTCGAAAGGCCATAGAACTCCTGACTAATGACGGTTTTGTATACGCGCGGCCGGGCTGTGGTACCGAAGTCATTGACTTTGAAGCAACTCAGAAGCTCCAGTACATCACATCCTTTTCCGAAACCCTGGTTGAACAGGGTTTTAAAGTCGGATATAGAGATGTCACACTCAAGACAATATCCGCTTCTCCTCTTCTTGCTTCAAATCTCAATATTGAAGAGGGAAGTAAACTGATACGCATCCATCGTACCGCTCTGGCAAACGGAAAGCCGATCGCTATAATGGTGAACTTTCTTGTACCGTCTTTTTTCCCCGGTATAGAGGATAAAGTCTCACTCATTCGCTCGCTCTATGCATTCCTGGAATCAGAGTACAACGTCATTATCGAAGCCGCCACAGATTATATCTCGGCAATATCAGCCACTGGGGTGGAAGCTGATGAATTATCCATTGATGAAGGTGCATCTCTTCTGCTTGTACGCCGAATAACATTTTCCAAAGGGAGTCGTATTGAAATGGCTGATCTCAGAATCATCGCGGGTCATTACATCTATAGCGTTCGGACGAAAATGCGGCCGGAGCACGGAGACATATGAAAATTACCCCTGACGGGCTGGCAGGAATGATTGATCTCAGTGCTGTTCGTGCGCAGCACGGAGAGAAAGAGATTCGCGAACTTGTGCGCCTGGCCAGGGTTCACCGCTTTTTCGCGGTGCACGTACTTCCCTGCTGGGTTCCATTCCTGAGTAATATTCTCTCCGAAGATGACAACATCATAATTGGTTCTCCTGTAGGTTTTCCCAGTGGAGGGCACCATCCTTCCACTAAGGCCTTCGAAGCCGGGAGGCTTGTGAAGGACGGTGTGCAGGAGATGGATATGGTGATAAATATCGGGAAACTTCGCTCCGGGAAGTTCCGGGAAGTTGAGGATGATATCCGGGGAGTCGTGAATGCCGCGGGAGAAATTCCTGTAAAAGTCATCCTGGAAGTTCCGTATCTCACGAATTCGGAGATAGAGACCGGATGCACATGCGCTATGGCAGCCGGTGCTGATTTTGTGAAAACTTCGACTGGCTGGGTTTCTGATGGCTCCTCGCTTGATACCATCAGAACCATCACATCTTTCGTTGGGAACCGTATCAAAGTTAAAGCCGCAGGAGGCATTCGGGATCTGGATACCCTGTTGAAGATGATTCGTCTTGGGGTAACCCGATTCGGTATCAATCTTGAAGCTTCAATAGCCATTCTGGACGATTGTCGTCGTCGTCCGGGTGGATATGTGGAATTGTAGTAAATGTCCTCCTTCATCCTGGCTTACGACCTCGGCACAGGCGGAGTAAAAGCAATCCTGTACGACGAATCCGGAGTATCTCTGGCCGGAAGTTTCATTTCTTATGACACACGATATTCTGCAGGCGGCCGGCATGAACAGCGGCCGGAGGATTGGTGGAATGCAATCGTGGAAAGTACCAACAATCTCTTTGCAGCTGTTCCCGGCGCGGCATCCGGGATCGCCTGTATCTCTCTCTCCGGGCAAAGTCTCGGGGTAGTTCCCGTCGACAGCAATGGTAGGCTTCTGAGGGAATTCACGCCGATATGGTCGGATACGAGAACGAGTGTGCAAACCGAAGAGTTCTTTGCCCGGGTAGACCCGGAGGAATGGTACCTTACCACCGGCAATGGTTTCCCCTCCCGGTGTTATTCCCTGTTCAAAACCATGTGGTACCGGGATCGAGAGCCGGAGATGTTTCGAAATGTCAGATGGATTCTCGGTTCTAAAGATTTTATCAATCTCAAGTTGACAGGGAGGGCCGTCACCGATCATTCATACGCGTCAGGATCGGGGGCGTACAACCTGAATGAATGGAGTTATGAGAATACGTATTTCGATGCATCCGATATCAACCCCGGTATTTTTCCCGAAGTCGTCCCCTCGACAGAGATTATCGGGGAGTTGATGTCTTTCCCTGCGGCGGCCCTCGGTCTGAAGGCGGGAGTGCCGGTAATTGCCGGGGGTGTAGATAATTCCTGTATGGCGTTGGGGGCCCGTAATATCGCCGAAGGACGAACCTATACATCCCTGGGTTCATCGGCCTGGATTGCCGTTTCCTCTGAAAACCCTATCGTTGATTCCGGATTTAAACCTTTTGTTTTCGCTCATGTCGTACCGGGACTCTTTACATCTGCGGTCAGCATATTTTCCGCCGGGAATTCATATCGCTGGGCGCGTGATGTTCTTCTGGGGGGAGGAAGTACGTATGAGGCTATGGACGAAATGGCCGCCCGTTCTCCTGTTGGTTCCAAACGGCTTCTTTTCAACCCGAGTTTGGCCGGTGGGTCTTCTCAGGAACCGAGTTCTCATATTCGCGGTGGATTCCAGGGATTGGAGATGCGTCACAATCGGGACGATCTGATCCGGGCAGTCATGGAAGGGGTCGCTCTGAATCTCGGCTCCGTACTATCCATACTCAGAGACCATGTCGATCTGGATACGGAAATGCTTCTGGTCGGCGGTGGATCCCGCAGCCCTCTGTGGCGGCAGATCTTCGCGGATGTCTATGGTATGCGCATCGTGAAAACCAATGTGGACCAGGACGCCGCAGCTTTGGGTGCAGCCGCTCTGGGAGCCGTGGGGATGGGAATATGGAAAGATTTCAGCCCGGTGGATGAGATACATCAGAGGGAGTCCGTTACGGATCCGGACACTGCCAACAGCCGGGTTTATGCAGATCTTATGCCGATTTTCGAAAGGGCCCGGATCGGTGCAGCAGCTGTGGGCGATATGCTCTATTCAATGGACCAATCAATTATCAGGTAAAAATTTCAGGAGGTTTGAAAATGAAAATTGGATTATTCACTGCCACATACCTTGATATGAAAATAAAAGATGTGTGTGAAATGGGAGCCGGTTACGGCTATGAAACCATCGAATTACCAGCATTCTCAGATAACCCGCACCTGGATCTCGATGAGATTCTTAAAGGGGAAAATGCCGGGAACTTCGTAAAAATGGTTGGTGACTACGGCCTCACAATTTCTGCGTTGAGTAATCATACGGAAAGCCAGTTGATACTCGGGCCCTACGGGAAAGATACCGACGCATTCTGCGAAGGTACAAAAGATGAGAAAATTACCTTCGGAACCGGAAGGATGATTAAAACCGCTCAGGCTGCAAATGCCCTTGGTGTTCCGGTTGTCTGCGGTTTTCTCGGTTGTGAGAATTTCGGCCGATTCTTCCCGTTCCCTTATTCGGGGGGCTGG
>JAUUYD010000396.1 GCA_030590585.1 Spirochaeta sp. | reverse complement strand
CTGACATTACTGATATTACCGCCGACCTTTTGATCGAGTTTCTGGTAATACCGCAATGTTCCAATGGGCAGGCTGTGTGATTGGGAGATTTTCCCTTTTTTGAGAATCATCATATCGGTGCTGCCGGCTCCCGCTTCGAATATCAGGGAATTATGCCGTTTAAAGCCGGGGAGTGCATTCAGTAAGGGTTTACGAACAGCCAGCCAGTTAAGCTGGGTTGCTTCGACATTATCGATAACTTTAATTTCGATACCGGTCTGCAGCATGATGCTGTCGATAAACATCTCCCGATTTTCCGATTCTTCCAGAGCACTGGTTCCGACTGCTACGATGCGCTCTACCCCGTAAGGATTCATCAGTTCCTGATACCCTTTAAGAATCTCGACAGCCCGATTCATTGCCCGGCGGTCGATGGATCCCTTACGGAACACCTCACGTCCAAGGGCCAATGGCTGTTCCGCACTTTCCAGCAGAGTCCATTCTGTTGATTCGCCGCTCTGGGCGATGAGGAGCCGGATAGCACCGGGGCCGATTTCGATTACGGCGATGATTTCATTTTGGGTCATAATTTAATTTCCCTACAATTATATTATGTGGAATATTTCGGTAAATGGAAATTATTGCTGTATTCGGTCTGTGCGGGATCTGTCTCAGCAGTTTTAAAACTCGCCATAAAGCAGCAAAGGAATTAGAATGCAGCTTATGCCCCATATCGCAATGTATAAAATAGCCTTGATTTTTCAATTTTCGGTTTCACTCATAGTGTTTGTATTTCTGTTATTCGTCAGTGCCCCTTACGGGAAATTCACCCGCAAGGGCTGGGGACCCCGTATGAACTCCCTGGCGGCCTGGATGATGATGGAGATACCGGCGGCTTTCACCATGGCGGTATGCGCGTGGATTTTCCGGGATTCAATCGGTTGGGGATGGGTATTTCTTCTAATCTGGGAGTTTCACTACATCTATCGAACCTTTATATTCCCCGTGAATATGCATCATGGCAGGAAAACCTTTCCTATCACCATGGTGGCCTCCGCCCTGTTTTTCAATGCGATTAATGGTTTCATCAACGGTGTGTTTCTGTTCTCACTCAGGCCATTGACCGATGCCGCATGGTTCGCCGATCCCAGGTTCATCATCGGAAGCCTGCTTTTCTTTATCGGTTTTTCAATTCATGTCGATTCGGACAGGAGAATACAGGCACAGAAACCCGGTCCCGGACGTTACATAATTCCTCAAGGAGGGATGTTCCGTTGGGTATCCTGCCCTAATTATCTGGGAGAAATCATACAGTGGTTCGGATGGGCCATACTTACATGGTCGCCGGCAGGATTGGCCTTTGCGGTTTTCACCTTTGCAAATGTCTTTCCCCGGGGTATTTCGGGGCACCGATGGTATAATCAAAATTTCACCGATTATCCAACAAACCGGAAAGCTGTCATTCCGGGAATCATTTAGGAATCATGAATGCTGCGAATCCTGCATCTGGCCGATCTTCATCTGGGACGTATATTTCATGGGGAATCCCTGGTTGAAGATCAGACATTTCTCATCAATCAACTGATTTCTCAGGTCCGGAAGAATCCGCCGGATGTGATACTTCTCGCCGGTGATATCTACGATCGTGCCCTGCCCCCGGTGGATGCTGTTAAGCTGTTTGACCACTTTCTCACTTCCCTTGCTGATGCCGGTGTCGCGGTTGTTGTAATTCCGGGAAACCATGATTCTGCCGGCCGGATGGCTTATGCCGCCGGAGCCTGGGAGAAACTCGGTATTCATATCAGGGCCGATTATCAAAGACTTGATGAACCGATAAAGATAGAATCAAACGACGGCAGCAGCTGTGATATTTACGCCCTTCCATTTGTTGAACCGGCTCTCCTGCGCTCTTCCTTTCCAGCTGGTGATAAGAGCGAACTTGTGAAGTTGGCAATTGAATCAATGACGGTATCCAGGGATTCAAAAAAAAATACCGGGACCCCGGCAATTCTGGTGGCTCATGAGTTTGTTGCCGGTTCAACCGAGTCGGGAAGTGAGAGGCTTTATGTCGGCGGGAGCCAGTCAGTCCCGAGTGAATTCTTTAGCGGATTCGACTATGTTGCCCTGGGGCATATTCACGGCGCGCAGAGGGCCGGGGATGAAACACTACGGTATGCCGGTGCACCGATGGCATATGCATTTGATGAAAGTTCCGGGGAGAAGGGCTACTTTGAGATAATTCTGGACAATGGACAGCTCTATCCGGAAATAACCTTTATCCATCTTAATCCATTGCGTTCATTGGCAGTGCTCGAGGACAGCCTCGATAATCTGCTTCACAGTGTTGAATACAAGGATTTCAAGGACAGTTACATCTCAGCCCGGGTAACCGACTCCCTCTCGCATATGAACCTGATCGGACGGCTTAGAGAGCGTTTTCCTTACCTGCGGGAACTCCGGCAGACGGCTCTTGAATCCATCGGCGGTGAACATTCCCGGGAATCCGCTGCACTGGAAACTCCCGAATCCGTGATGTCTGATTTTCTGGACCGTACCGGCTGGGATGAAGGCGATGAAAGGCAGATTGCTGAAGAGCTGCTATCTGAGGCCCTTAACTCCGGGGAGGCTGATTCATGAGGCCTCTGTATCTTGAAATCAGCGGTATCGGCCCCTTCGTTGGAACTCAGCGCATCGATTTTGCCTCTCTGGATGACAGAGCTCTTTTCCTGATTCACGGCCCCACAGGTCAGGGGAAGTCCTTTATCTTTGACGCTCTATGCTACGCCCTGTATGCCGATACTCCGGCGGGGCGGGAGGGTCATTTAAAAAGTGATTATCTTCCCGACGGGGTGGAGCCCAGCATCGTTTTTAAATTTTCCCTGGGCCGGGATTTTTATTGTATCCGCCGTGTTCTTCCATTCGATAGGCCCCGGAAGAGAGGGGCGGGTGTTACAACAACCCCGGAATCTCAAATCCTGAGTATACTGAATTCCGATGGTTCCGAGGGGGAGGTTCTTGCCGTTAAGAAGTCGGAGGTGAACCGTTATCTGAAAGATCTTCTCGGTCTGGACTCGGGGCAGTTCCGGCAGGTGGTGATGATACCCCAGGGTGATTTTCGAAAGCTTCTTTTGGCCGACAGCGGGGATAGAGAGGAACTACTGGAAAAACTTTTCGACACGTCTTTGTACCGGAAAGTTCAGGATCGGCTTAAAGAGATGGAGGATGAATCCAATCTTGAAGAGAAGGATTCTGTCAGACAGGCGGAGTTTCTCCGGGCTAGTCTTGTTGACCTCTGGCAATCTGAGGCTCTATCCCCATCCCTGTTCGAATCCGGGGATTTACATATCGTCGAAGCCGAAGGGGAACTCAAAGATAAAACGTCAGTTCTTTTAACAGCAGACAGGAACGCATCTGCCGCCCGGGATAAAGCCGCCTCTGAGTTCATCAAGGCCGGTGAACTCGATAAACATTACCGGCGGCTGGAAGAACTGCAGGGGCGAAAGAGAGAAATCGAGTTCCAAAAAACTTTCATGCTCAATCTTCAGGATAAACTGGAAAAGGATACCCGGGCTCTGTCCATGAAAGACCG
>JAUUYD010000277.1 GCA_030590585.1 Spirochaeta sp. | reverse complement strand
CCCTGGTCTTCCACAATAATTCTGGCTTCCTCAGTGGAAAAAGCGTACCATACCTTTATTTTTTTCTCGGGATCGGACTTGTTACCATGCTTAACGGCATTTTTGATGATTTCACTGATCTGCTGTTCCAACAGGTTGATTTCCTTTATCTCAGGAGGGGCTTTCTGAACTATCATCAGTGTGAAATAACGGATCTGCCGGAAATCACTGGGAAATTCTTTAATGAACATCTTGTCTTTCGAGAAGAGTTCATGGCCATTATCCTGAAGGATCTTCTTGACGTTATCCATTGCTGCTCCTAATCCTTCAGTTCCCTGACAGCTTCCACCACACTACCGGTGATGGGAAAGTATCCCATAAGCTTTGTCAGTTCGATTACTTTTTTTACCGATCCCCGAACGTTAGCTATCAGAAGCTTCAAAGAGAGTTTCTTGATAGTCGAGCAGATATATATGAGAGCACCGATTCCGCTGGAATCGATGTAATCCACATTTTCAAGGTTGATGACGATTTTCTGGATCTTTTTCTCCAGCATTTTCATCACGAGTTCCTTGAGCTTGTAGGAGTTATAGAGATCCATCTCGCCATTGACGTCGATGATGTAAATATCGGAGCTTTTTCGGATCTTCAGTTCCAATTTTTATCTCCTTAAGTTTTGTTTAATTCCAGACTGCATTGAAACTTGGCAGTAATCAGATAGGCGATGCAACTATAGCATCGGCCCATATCACCGTCAAGATCGGTCGTATTGTGTTACCAGTTTCTGATAACTTTCCCTGTCGTTCTCAGAGGCGAATTTTAGAATATGAAACCCGTAAATAAAGTACGGACCATCTTTTTTCTCCCAGCGGAGAACGGCAGTTACAGTAACGCGCTCAAGACCGCTGGTTTCGTCCGGCATTATCTGAAATGTCAGAGTATCTCCAATGCTGTGAGGCAGGGCGCTGACAGTAACAATTTTACAGCCCTCCTCTGTCAGGTTGCGAAGATATCCGGGGCGGGAGCCCATGATAACCTTCGCATATCCTTGATTACGAGGTTCCATACGATGTTCAGACATCTTTCCACCTTATACCCATGTCGACTCGGGTTCCCACCACCTTTTCAGGAGAGTATGAAACTTCTTCATCCTTTTCATCATAGAAACTGACTTTAAAAACCGGGAACAAGCGCCTGGCAACAATTAAACCCATACCGAATTTTTTATATTGATTCTCTTCCCTGTATATCTGAAAGCTGCTGCTGTTGGTATCAATATCCTCTACCGATTCATCCATATCATATGGAAGATCTGAAATGTCAAACCCTCCGCCTTTATCGGTGATACGGATATTGAGGATTTCATCCTCCACTTTAAGCTCGGTGAGGATTTTGTCCTTGATTCCCTTTTCCCTATGAGCCCGTAAAGAGTTATTAATGAGTTCCAGAATCGCGTAACGCGTATGCTCATCATCGTGAGGGCTTTCGGGTATAGTCAACCCGTTCACCTTTTTAAGGATTTCATGAAAGGGTGCATCACCGCTGATATTCATGATGATGCGTTTATACTTTCGGCCCTGAAATACTATATGACGCATTGCTACTTCTGGTTTAGAATGAGTTAGGATTTACATATGCACTCATATTCAATTTATACCGGGATATCCCACGTAAATCAATTAGCAAAATTATATCCGGCCCTGATTTCCAAAATTCGGGCGGAACTTGATGAGATGGCCATACGTTTCGGGGGACGGCAGGTTGATACCGAACTGTATCATTTTCCACCGTCACTGGGAGAAACTGCGCGGAAAACAGCGGAAGCCGCTTCTGCAATGTATCAATACCTCAGGGAGAACGATCGGGAGCTGTACGGTATTACAGTCTTTGTTTCCGGCAGCCCCGGAGATAGTTCTTCGTCAATGGCTCATTTTGAATCTCTACTGCTGAATGTACCTGATGAGGACGGGTTCTGGGTTGATTCGGAAATACTTGAAGATTTTCAACCATACCTTGATGGTGAGACTGTTGAAGGACTGTTCCGTGCCGAAACTCTCAAAGAGGCCGGACCAAGGCTGGAAGAACGCCTTCCGAGCCTTCTGATACGCCCCGATCGTCTGAAAATTGTCCGACAGGCTCTGGAAAAGCTTGAGATGAATGAAAACAAGCGCAGTGTTCTCGTACTCAGGGGCCGCCCCGGCTCGGGTAAACGGGCTACATTACACAAGGCACTTCGAATCCTCTACCCTGATGACGGCGGTTCTCCACTGGTAATTCCCTTTGCCGATGATGCAGAAGACCCCATGGAACCATTTATCCGGGCCCTGGGCAGCTCTTTGGCAACGGTCTCTGAATATCTTGATGAGGAAGAAAACCTCTGGTGGGAAAATGAAGGATTTGCCTATCTGGAATTATGCAGAAAGGGGCGGATTCGGGACACTCCCCGGGATCAGGGGCCGGTGGATCTTATTCAGGCCTTTGCGATGTACGTCAAAGCTCATTTGGAACGCCGGAGAAGAAGCGGCCGTCCGGCCTATGTGCTGATTGACGGATTCTCTTCGAATTCGGAAGGCGTCTCCTGGCTGCGTTCCCTTCTTAATGAATTTCTTGGAAGAGAATCATTCCGACTCATCATCATTCTTGATTCGGATGAGTTTGATGAAGTCCTGCCTCTCCCCGGCAAAGGGCATGAGGTAACTTTCAGGCAGCCCACAGACAGTGAATGGACCACCATCGTTCACGAGGCCGCCCTCGGTTCGTATCCGGATGAAGAAGAATTGAAAATACTGGCAGAGAACTGCGGTGCCAGTCTTTATCGGCTCTTTCATGGACTATTGGGAAAAGAGCGGGGTTTTGAATACAATCAGCAGGCTGATTCCGGAGAGTTCCTGGTGAATTCCCTGGACAAGGATACCCGTCTTACACTTTTTCTCACTCATGCGGCTGCCGGTCTGACCGACAGGAGGCTATTGATAGAGAGATTGGGAGGAGATGAGAATATCCGGCTGAGTGAAGCGGCCCGATATGACGGATTGGTTGATTTCGGGCTTATCCGTGAAGATCCCGACGGACGGGTTCGCGGACTTCCCGGCGGTCCGAAAAATGCCTTTGTCAAAGATTTGGAAAACATAAGGGAAGCCGAAAAATTCGGTGAATATCTTTACCGGAGATACGAAGAAGGTGATTCGGTGGATCTTTTCCGCCTCTTTCGCTACCTGGAAATCTGGGGACCGGCCCGTAATGCCATCGCTATTCTTGATCGGCTTCTGGAAGGTTTCCTGAGCAACAGGCGGCTGCGGGCCGTGGGTCTGCTTCTGAACGGCCCTCCCATGTCATTATTCGATCTTGACGGCCCCGATATGGAATCCCTTCAGAATGTTGTAGGCGCGGCCCGTCTGCGCTATGTACTGCTCACCGGGGGGGCGGATCAGGCCAGAACCCTGGTTCGGGACGGAACCGTATCCCTTATCAGCGGCCGGGGAGCCTATTCAGATCGGTTCCGGCTTCACAATGCCCGATTTTCCTATGCAGTCGGGCGGTGGGATGATGCCTTGAGTGCTTCAAAGGAAGCACTGTTCAATTTCCAGAAGTCCGGTGACCATGAAGGAGAGACACATTCCCATCTTGAGCTGGCACTGGCCCTGTTGGCCTCAGGGAAAGTCAGGGATGCATTAGAGCATTTCGGTATAGCAAGGCGTATAGGAACCCAGGTGAGCGCCTCCTGGGGAGTTTTAAGAGCCGCTGCCCTGGAAACTGTTACCCAGTTCCTCTTCGGGAATCTTCCCCGGGCCGGCAGGGAAAGCCTGGAGTTCCGGGATGCCGCCTATAAAGCCGGCCGCCGGGATCTCTGGCTGCTGCTGACACTCATTTCCGTTCGTATCGCCTGGGAACTGGGCCGGTACGATAATGCCGTAACACATGCCGAAGAGGGACGTAAAACCGCCGGATTCTATGGGCTGAATGATGAAGAGGCTGTTTTCAAGCTGTGGATAGGAAGATGTCTTCTGGCTGAAGGAAGTACAAAGAGCATTGCCGAAGGGAGGAAAATGCTTCTCGAAGCTACAGACTCAAGAGAAGCTCATACCTATCTGGCTGAACATGCCTACTTCTCCGGGGACTCCAGCGCGGCCCGGCTCTACATAGGAAAAGCCCTCTCACGGGAGCGTCTCAGCCGTCGACTCCAGGGTGAAGCAGATGACTGGTCCGACGGCTTTTATCCCATCGAAGGCCGCCTGTCGGATTCCCATGGACCTCTGGATGTACTGGGTGAATGGATTGAAGGTTTTGATGCGTTTCTTGCCGGAAAAACCGGCGATACCGCCGCGGTTGAGCGCCTGACAGCCCTGTTGGAAAAAGACGGCCGCCGGGTACCCGGACCCTTCAGCTACCAGTACGCGTTATGGGCCGCATTGATTACCCCCGAAACAGAAAGAGAACTTCAAACCCGTTTTATCAGCCGCGCATTTAACGACCTCCAGGTTCGGGCCAGCCGTTTTGACGACAATCAAACCAAGCATGCCTGGCTCTCGGAGAATCCCTGGAACAAGCT
>JAUUYD010000474.1 GCA_030590585.1 Spirochaeta sp. | reverse complement strand
CCCATTCCTCGTAGTCATCGGGTCTTCCCAGGAATGTGACATCCGGAGACTGTGCTATGCAGGTATCCAGAATATTCGATGATTCAACTTTCATTCTTTCCCTGGTTCCGGCAGCTGCCTTATCAACTGCTTTCTGAAGATCTGCCGGAAGCTTGTTATAGGAAATTTCACTCATCACCATGACCGACACCTGAGTGGTCCAGTCGATATCAGTGATATATTTCACGACTTCGTTGTACCGGGCAGAAACGAGAACTGTAGGATCGCACTCGAATGCGTCAACGGTTCCCAGCTGCATGGCGCTGAAAAGTTCTACCCATGGAATCGTAACCGGATTGATTCCAAGTCCCTCGAATGTTTTTACGAAAAGAGGACTTGGCGGCAGGCGGAATTTAACGTTTCTCGCTTCATCCAGGCTGCGGATCGGCTTGACGCTCATGATTTTACGATAACCGACGATGGGAAGATCGAGGAGAATCAGATCGGCTCTTTCTTTTATGTAATCATTGTAATACTCCCACAAATCATCAACAGCACCGACTGCCTTGTCAGGATCGTCGAAGATGAAGGGAAGCATCAGCGAATCCAGACGAGGGGCATGGTCGGTAATAAGATTGAGGCTCGTGAGGTGAATGTCCTGGGATCCCGTTTTCACATATTCAATCATTTCCCGGTCGCTGCCCAGCTGTGCGGATGGATAAATATCCACCTGGATTCTACCGTCCGAATAATCTTCAACCAGTTCTTTGAAAATCGTTGCTTGAATCTGATAAAAGGAGTCGGCTGCGGGTGTATTGGTATGACCCGCACGCAGAGTATACACCTCCGGCTCCGCACTATCATTCGCATACACCGTGAATACCGAAACCGCACACAGTAATGTAAGGATAAGGATTTTCTTCATTCTTCTCTCCTTGTGGATTTTTGGAAATTATATCATAGATAACCAATCCGTCAATGTTTTTTCGGTGAAAAAAGTAATGCTACATTGACAATGAAAACTCCCTCGGCTAGTTTGAATTACCAATGGAGAATTTAATTATCAGTTTTCCAATAAGTCTCATAATTTTCGTCTCTTCACTGGTACAGGGTGCGACGGGATTCGGTTTCGGTGTTATTGCAATACCCTTACTGACTACCTTTTGTTTGAGCCCGGAAATTGCCTTGCCGCTCTCTGCAACGGCAGCAGTCACACAGTCACTATACGGCGTTGTTCGATTCAGAAAGATAATTAGGATCAAGGAAATTCTGATCCTCTCCCTGTACTGTAATGCGGGTATGGTTATGGGAGTCCTGACACTTCACGAGATAACGCGCTTCAATCAGGATCTCTTTGGAATCATTATTGGAATAATCCTCCTGGTTATCGTCTCGGTTAAAACCTTTCTCAAAATCGAACCCAGAGATATTATTCCCTGGTATTGGGGCGCTGCAGCTCTCTCGATGGGAGGATATATTTGCGGCCTGGCAGGAGTCGGCGGTCCGGTTATTGTCCTCTGGGTCCTGGCCCATAAATGGGATAACGACCGGATTCGGGTAACGCTTTGGTCCGTGTTTCTCCTGATGATAATCCTTCAAATCGTCTTGTATTGCTTCGTATTCGGGAATGCCGCGTTCCGCGGCTTCCTGTCGGGACTCCTGATAATCCCCGTTGTATTAATCGGTTCCTTCACGGGAATCCTGATTGGTAACAAGTTGAACGGCAAGATGCTTAACATTGTCATATCAGTGATAATTGTGCTCATTTCGGTTTACTCAATTGCCAAACCATTGCTTTAGGAGAAACATCCTATGAAAAAGAATGTTGAAGAAAAAGTAATCGCTTTTGCCAATGCCCTGATAAATCAGGAGAAAGCACGAATCATCGTATCCCCGAAAAAAAACAGCTCCGGATTCTGGTTCGGTGGTGCTTCCATTATTCAGGACCGGGCCGGCAACTTGTATGTCTCCGGCCGATATCGAAATTTCGGCGACTCCAGGGAGGGGTTGGCAAAAGGGGAGAGAGGGCTTGAACTGGCAATTTTCAAATCTGTTGACAAAGGGCAAAATTTTAATAAATTGCTTTCCTTCTCCAAGGAAAACCTGTCTGGTTTCGAGGAAGTTTACTCCATTGAAGGAACAGCTCTGAATCAGACAGATTCCGGCGAGATGGAGCTTTATATCTCCACTGAGAAAGCCATCCCCTATCCGGAAGAGGTTCAGGAATATCTGAAACCGGGGGCTGGAGTCTGGTCAATCGACTGCATCAAAGCCGATACCATTGAGGAGTTCGATCCCCGGAACCTCAAACAGGTAATCAAGTCCGAAGATCCGGTGAATCTTCATATCAAGGATCCATTTATTTATCAAAACCCCGCCGGTGATACTGTCCTTCTCTTCTGCACCCATCCCTTTGGCTGGTCGTCATCCAACACCGGTTATACGATAAGACCGAAAGGGTCGGAAGATTTTACTGCTCCTGTTCATAACATCATTCCCAAAGGACAAACCTGGGACATCTCTATGGCCAGAGCCACCTCATTCCTCGACTTGAAAGGTATTGGCGTTTTCGATGAGAAATCACCCGTCATACTGGTCTTTTATGACTCGGCAGAGTGTCTCCGGAACCATGAGGAACATGGAAGCGCGAAATCCCGGCCCCGGGGATACTCCTGTGAAGAGCTGGGGGGCTGCGGATATTTCGAAAACCCGCAGTTTAAAGACTTCAAGCGTCTGTCGCTTCTGCATCCTATGTTCGTCAGTCCCGAAGGGACAGGGAGCAGCCGATATGTTGATGTCCTGGAATGCGACGAAGGGTTTTATGCCGTTTGGCAACAGTCCAGGAGAGATTTATCTCAACCTCTGGTAATGAATTTTCTACCCAGAAAAAAGGCCGAAGAGCTTTTAAGTTAGGGAGAGTTCAACAAGGAAAAACTTATGAAAAATCAGGCGAATTTCAAAGTCGGAT
>JAUUYD010000141.1 GCA_030590585.1 Spirochaeta sp. | reverse complement strand
GGGAGCAGGGTTGTCCCGATTTTGCAGAGTGAGGAGTTTCTTGAGACTGAGGGCCTTGAAAAATTAGCGGGAGCTATACGTGGGCTCATCGATGATAATCCCCGAACCCGGTATTTTCTTATGGTCTCTGCTGATTTCTCTCATCATGCAGGGATTGAGACAACCGGGGAAAGAGATGAGCGGACAGAATCGGTTCTACCGACTCTATCAAGGAATCATATTCCCGTTATGTATTCGGATAATCGCGGCGGTCTGCTGGTGCTCTCAGAGCTGCTCAGCGGCAGGCCGCATGACTATCGGCTGATCGGTCATACAAACTCATATCTTATCTCCGGTATGGATGAGAATGACATCACAAGTTATTTCTTCACTCTTTTTTGGTAAACAATGGTGCCTGGGCCCATATGGTAGCAGCTTTTAAAAGTTCTGCTTCGGGATTCAGCCATGCCTTCGGGGATAAACCCGCTTTAACGGACAGAATGGTGAGGAACTCTTCACCATTAAGATTCCGCTGGACGGCAAGAGGGGCCTGAAGTATGGCCTGTGAGTCACCAAGGCGGATAAATACAGTGTGAAAACCCGGAATAAAATCCCCAGGCCCCGACATCGGCACGAGTTCCCCGATCACCGCAACCTCAAGGGTAATACCTTTTTCTTCAGGAGAGAGTGGCGGATATCGCGGATCGGTGAAAGCGGCATTCCGGGCGGCGGCGGCGAGCCAGGGTATCGGGCCGTCCACACCCCTGTAGTATGTGAAGCATCCCCTCTCTTCGTATTCCCTTCTAAGCCGTACGAAAACTCCCAGTTCGCTGACCCCTGCCGGTATCATCTCGTTCTGCATGGGCTGAGAGCTGAAACTTTCAATAATCGCTTTACGGGCTTCCTCAAGGAGCTCTTCGGGGAGAAGTGATTTATCTGCTGCCTGGTTGAGCAGTTTTCTCTCTTCTTCCGGAGTACAGGCGGGATTCAACAGCAGGATAAAAAGGAGCGTGAGTATAATGCCCGCAAGTTGTCTTCCCGATGGGGAGGAGAGGGAGATGGATTTCATCTACCTGATTATAGACTGATCGGCTTGGACATTCCCGGCGACAGAGGTCATTATCAAAAAATGACAAGCTTCGACTTCGAGAGCCGTATCAACCGCCGAAACAGCTCCTGCTACAAATGGGATTTCGACAAGCGCATGACAGGCCGGGAAGGCCTGCTCCCGTTCTGGGTGGCGGATATGGATTTTCCCGTAGCCCCGGTAATATTTGACGCACTGCAATCCCGGCTGGATCACGGTATCTTCGGTTATACCGTAAGACCGGAATCTCTTGATGAATCATTGATGGGCTGGTTTTCCCGTCGCCACAGTTGGAATATCAAGGCCTCACAGATTCTTGAAACACCGGGCATTGTTCCTTTCATCCATATGTTCATCCGGGAATTTACCAAACCCGGGGATTCTGTGATTATTCAGGAGCCGGTTTATTATCCGTTCAGGAAGGCTCTGGAAAGGAATCATCGTAAGGCGGTGGTGAATCAGCTTCTTCGGGATGATAATGGACTCTGGAGCATGGATCTCAAGGGTCTTTCCAATCTTATTGATAAGAGTTCCGCGAAGACTCTTATTTTCTGTAGTCCTCATAATCCGGTGGGGCGTGTCTGGAGGGAACAGGAGCTGCTGAATCTTGCTGACCTCTGCCGCCGAAAGTCGGTGACGGTGGTGAGCGATGAGATTCATGCTGATCTGGTACATCCGGGATACCGTCATATTCCCTGGCTCTCACTCCCCGAAGAGAGATTACCTCGATCTATTGCACTGGTTTCCGCGACTAAAACCTTTAATATACCCGGACTTACCACGGCTTACGCGATAGTACCCGAGACTGATTTTCGCCGGAGCTGCAAGGCCCTGCTTACTGCAATCGGTTTTGGAGAGGGCAGCTCTTCACCCCTTTCCTACACTGCAGCGGAAGCTGCCTGGCGAGGCGGTGAACCGTGGCTGGATGCCCTTATTGCTCGTATCGGGAGGAACGATGCCATACTGAGGCAAAGATTGGGTGAGAAACTGCCGTGGATCGATATTGCTCCCCTTGAAGGTACATATCTGGAATGGCTTAACATGACTTTTCAGGGAGAATCAGGACCGGATGAAAAAATCGTCTGGAAGAAGCTGCTTGATGCGGGTATCTGGCTCAGCCGGGGCAGGGATTTCGGTCTGGGAGGGATGGGGCATATGAGAATGAACATTGCCTGCCCTGCCTCTCAGCTGGAGGAAGGGATTGATAAAATAGTGAAGGCTCTGGCAGAGTAATCCCCGGAATTTACTTACCCTCAAATCCCCTGATGGTTTCTTCCGAAGTATGAATCATCAAGGGCATATCTCCTGTCCGGCTTGCTTCCAGAAGGCGGCGAATTTCAGCGTACTCAGTTTCAAGTATAAGAATCTGGTCGAATAAGAGAGGGTTGTCCTGACGGTCCCTGTTGTGGATACGCGCTATAAGGTAGGGCGTAAATTCAAGCCAGGTATGTATGGCAACGGCCTGGGGGTAGATAACCTCATCCTTGCTTCCCGGCGGGATGTTGTTTCTACTCTCCAGAAGGGATTCGCCCAGCTCGATTACAAATGCCCTTAAATCTTCTTCTTTAATATCTTTTTCGAAACCCAGACGGGCATCGTACAGTCCCTTTGCTACGGGCAGAGATAACCGTTCCATATACAGGATGATGCTGGTAAGTTCATCCTTCTCGAAGCTGTCCAGGACATATGCTTCGTAGGGACTGATGAGATAACCCGATGGTAAAAGGCGGTCTCTGATCAGTAGAGCTTCCACAGTGTATTGATCCAGTTTTACAAACAGCATTTCCATCGGGTCGTTTCGGGCTGCACCCCAGGCCGGTGGATCCTTAAAGAAATTTGAAGCATCCCTGAACGCCCGGGTAAGGATGGAATAAGCTGTTGAAGGATGGGTAACCCAGATATCCAGCAGATTGGTTGTGATGATGATATGGGTGGTGTTGTTCCCGGGTTCCGCGTGGAAACGGGCACCCTGGAGAAGGCTGTTGGTAACAGGATCAACAGTGAAACGCAGAAAACCCTTATTGATCGCCTGACTGCTGATGTACCAGGCATATCCTGCCGCATCTTCAACATCAGAATCCAGGGGAACCGACATTAACTTCTGGTACCCTTCGAGTACCTGGATAATCCTCTGATCATAATCAATGGATGATTCCTGGGCAGATGCGGATATGCCGAGAACCAGAATCATGGCAATGAAGAAACTGAAGCGGATAGCAGCGTTGTGTCGAAACATGGATTCCTCCGAAATATAAGCATACCGCGTTGGCAGCATGTCGTCAGTTCCGGGATAATGACAATATGGAAAGGTTTCTTCAAGGGTGATACAGGATAAATAGTCGATTTTTAGTTGTCAGAGGCTGACAGAATACAGAATCTTCAAATCCCGCATTGACAGAATTCCGATGATGGCGTTTCATAGTAAATAACATTAAGTAACGACGTATGAGGGCGGAGGATTAATAAATGGTACGGATAGCTGTTGTTGGATTGGGTTTTATGGGGAAAACTCATATTGGGGCTTACAATCAATTACCCAATGCCGAAATAACCGCATTGTGCGATAGAAACCCGGATCAGGTTAATCTGACGTCCCTGGATGCCGGGGGAAATATTGAGGCATCCAGTGGTTCAGTGGACTTTTCGGATATCCCGAAATATACGGACTTCGATGAGATGCTCGCCAAAGGGGGATTCGATGCGGTGGATATCACTCTTCCGACAGACGTTCATACGGCTTTTGCCGTAAAGGCCCTCAAAGCCGGTTATCACGTGTTTGTGGAAAAACCCCTGGCATTGGATTATGAATCTGCGATGCTCATCGCCGATGCCGCGAAAGAAAGCGGAAAGATCTGTTCGGTTGGTCAGTGCTTACGATTCTGGCCCTTGTATACCGAGGTTAAGAAAGTCCTGGACAGTGGGAAATACGGGGCGATCCGTCATGCTGAATTCGGGCGATACTCACCTCCTGCCACATGGATTGTAGATGGTTGGTCTGCAAACTCATCCCGATCGGGTAATGCGTCACTCGACCTCCATATCCACGATGTGGATATGATTCTCTTTCTCTTCGGTAAGCCCCAAAGTGTCCGTTCTGTCGGTGTTCCGGATGGAAACGGCTTTTTCACACACATATCGACGGTGTATCAGTATCCGGATATTTCGGTAACATCCACTGGTGGATGGGGGTTTTCACCCGATTTCCCGTTTAACATGCGGGCCCTCTATGTTTTCGATAAGGCTACGATTGAGATGGATACCTCCAAGACTCATCCCGTTATGGTATTTCCCTACCGAGAGGAACCCTTTCCCATGGAGCTTCCTGAGGGAGACGGGTATCACTTTGAAATCATGGATTTCCTGGAGAGATGTGAAAGCGGTGAAATGTCGGATCAGGTATCACCCTCGGTTGCCGCTGAATCGGTCCGTCTCACCCGATTGGAAATCCAGTCGGCCAGGGAAAAACGTGAAATCCTGATGGATTGAAATCAGAATGCAGACGGTACGAATGGCCGGAGCAGCCAATGCCAATGTTCAAAATCAGATCAACGTGTCTCTTGTCTTCAATTTTCTAAGACATTTTGGAGAAACGTATCGTGCCGAGATTTCACGAAATATCGGCCTGAGTGCCCCGGCTGTATCCCGGTCCGTTGAGTCGCTGCTGGATCGGGGATATCTCAGTGAAAGCGGATTCCTCATCACTGAAAACGGGAAGAAAGTTGCCCGGTTGATTGTCAATCCCGATAAAGGATGCGTCATCGCAATCGATTTTCTAAAAGGGCGCAGCAGATTGGGGTGCTTCGATATAACAGGAGAACCTATTTATCAGACTGTCGGAGATTACTTTATTGAAAGCAATAATGTACTTGAAGCTCTTGTAGTAAAGATCAGACAGTTTATCAGCGAGGCAGCTCTCATTGATAAATCCAGACTCTTTCCCGAAATCATGGCCATATGCCTTGGTATTCCCTGCGCAGTTGATGCTGAAAGCGGTAAAACCACAGGGGCGTGGCTGTACGATTTTCTGATTGATCTTAACTTTAAAAAAGAGCTTGAGTCGGAGTTCGATGTACCGGTTTTCATTGAAAATGACATCAAACTGGCGGCATTCGCCGAAAATCGCCTCGGTGAGGGCATGCAGCATCAGAATCTGATCTATATCGATATAAATAAGTATGGAATAGGTTCGGGTATCATCCTTGATGGACACATTGTAAGAGGTACGCTCGGATTTGCGGGAGAAATCGGATATTCAACAATTCCCGGTGTCCAAACGGACAGAGAGTATCATCCCAAAGGTTATCTTGAGTCACAGGCATCGCTTAATTCCATCGTCCGGAAAGTTCTTGAGAGCCTTGAAACCGATTCGCTTATGACAGCCCGGGAGGTATTTCAGGCCGCCGTAGATGGTGACCCCATATGCCGTAAGGTTATCGATGATGCCGTAGAGTTACTCTTTTCAGTCACTGCAAACCTTATTCTCGCCGTAAACCCCGAGATTGTTGTTATCGGAGGAGATATCTATGACATGCCCGGTGCCGACGAACTTTTCCTGACGCCGATGAAGAAAAAAATGGAAAGAATCCTGCCGTTCAAGGCTCCAATCATTGAATTTTCCATTCTTGGTTCGAAAGCATGTATAAAAGGAGCCGCCCTGTTCGGGGTGGAGTCCATATTATCCGGGTTATATCCTTTCACAGTTGATTCTGCCGGTTCTTCAGATTCGTTTGAAGAAGCTCATACTAATATCACAAAACAGGAGAATTCTTATGCCACGTAAAATGAGTACCGTAAATCCGCAATGGTGGGATTACACAACAATTGATGACCGGATCCTTAAGGATGCGGCAAAGCTGACGGCCAAAGATCTGGAACAACTGCAGCGACCTGGTTTCAAAATTACATTTTTTGAAAGTCTTGAGGAGTTTTTTGTAGCCGAGGCCATGGAATACATCCGTATCTGGCAGGCCTCGACATCCGACAATCCGAAAGGCATCTGCGGTCCAATCGGCCCCACCGAGCAACTTCCGCTGGTAGCGAGGATTGTTAACGATATGGATATCGACGTCCGGGACGGTTATTTCTGGGGGATGGACGAATGGTATATCGATGGGAAGGAGGCTTCAGTTGACCATCCACTGAGTTTCGCCCGGGCAGACCTCGAGCTCTGTTTCAATCGCATCAGACCGGAACTGCGCATGAATGATGATCATCTTCGTTTTCCGACAGCTGACGGCCTGGCGGAATATACCTCAAGTTATGATGATATTCGATGCATGGTGATGCAGGGAGGGCAGGGTGAAGTGAAGCACTGGGCCTTCAACGATCCGCCGAAAAGAGAAGGTGCTTACACGGATGCGCCGCCGAGCCCCCGGGAGTATC
>JAUUYD010000501.1 GCA_030590585.1 Spirochaeta sp. | reverse complement strand
CCCCCCCCTCAGATAACCTCAAGTTCGTAGTCAAACACCCCCGCCAGCATTTCAAAATCCGGCCGGTGATGACCCGAAATAACAACATAATGATGGGATACCAGCTCATCAACAAACTTCCGCCCGTCCTTAACCCGGATAATCCCACCGTTCAGACAGTCCGAATCCTCGTACTGAACATAGTCGGTAAGCTCGGCTTCGCAGAGAGAAACCTTGTTCAGATAGGGCAGGAATTTCACCAGGGTAATCGGTCCGGTGGGGAGCTCGGCATCAATCATCACCGCATTCTCATCCACCATGGCCAGTATCCGTTCGGTGAGCCGCCATCGGGTAGAAAATTTTTCCGGCAGCAGGCCAAAGCGTCCGCAGTGGGCGGCCAGGATATGATTGTCCGGCTCCTCCACATCGGGAAAATAGGGAATCCGCTCATGGGTGAGGGCCGCTTTTCCCATGATAAAGGGGTAGACGTTCGTCATGAAAAACGGCGCCTGTATCACCTTGTCCGCAAGAAGCTCGGTGAGCATCACCATTGTATCGCCCTCACAACCCCAGACCAGATTTTCCCTCTCATAGAGCAGGTTCCAGGCCAGGCATGGTGTGGTATCGCAGCTGTGGGATTCATTCAGACAGTTGACGCCCATGGCCAGGATTGAATCCTTTTCAGCCTGGTAATCCTTATTTAGTTCCATATAGAGTTTAACGGCGCTGAGCAGAGGCCGTCCCTGTATGCTCTTCTCCCTGGAAGGCCAGGTATCGGCAACCCTCTCGGCCTCGGCGTCGGGTATGGCGTCGGCCCGCTTGCCAAGCTCACGGAAACTCCGCTCTTCCACCTTCAGCCCGTACTTTTCCATGAAGTGCTTCATCGCCGTATCTTCCAACCAGTAAAAGCGTTTGAAAATCCAGGACTGCTCACCGGTGGGTCCCGCAGGGTCATCCTGATAAACCAGCATTTTCCAACTTTTCAGCTGCCGTCTGAGGCTTAAGCCCCGGCAAACGAGTTTCGTATCCTCCAGGTTCGGCGGGCATATGGTTTCAATCCCGTTCAATTTAAGAAAATTGACAATTTCCCAGTCCCACATGTTCACGGTACCGAAATCCGAAGTAATCACCATAATCGGAACATTGATGGCCTTCAATTCGTCCACCAGGCTGTAGGCCTCCCCGAGCATCTGGGGAAATATTACGGCGTCCACATCGGGAAGTGGTTCGCCCAGAGCAAGCGGCTCGGTAAAATCGGCTGTATCAGCGAGGAGTTTATGCACAATATCGAGATGTATCTCGAACTCATCGTCCTTACCCGGATCGAAGTAAAGTGGTGCAAGAAGAGCTTTCATATTGACCTCCGCCCCGGCAGAAACCAGGTGACAACAAAAAGAACAAGCTGACTGACTATTACCAGTATCATGGCGGCAATCAGGCCGTAATGATCCCCCAGCAAGCCTGAAATCCAGGGATACACCGCCACGGATAAATACCCGAAAATAAGGAGCATCGAGGTTACCGCAGCCGATTTCTCAGGATACCATCCGCAGCCGATGGACATGACATAGGGAATGGTAAAACCGATGAACAGTCCCAAAAAACCTGTGCCGATAGTGAGGAGCAGGGCATCACCCAGAAACAGAGAGGGAATAAAAATCACCAGGGACAGCAGCCCCCCCCAGCGAATCATGAAGATTTCCCCGAAGCGCTCCGACAATCTGGATACCAGGCTTCTGGACAGAATGATACCTATCCAGAACGCGGAAAGGACGAAACTGGCCATGAAGGCGCTTGAGTCCGTCGAGGCATCGGCGAACAGCGGCATCCAGGTGTTCAGCACACCCTGTACACCCATGTGAATAAATATGATCAGTCCGAGAATCCACATACGGGGACGGGCGAAGAGTGCGGCAAGACCGATGCTTTTCTCCGGAGTTTTCGCATCTCGATCGCCGCTTTTTTTACTCCCTGTCATCAGAACGGCAAGGTAGGAGACAAATATCACTATGGCTATGAAGCCCAGATATAGAAATGTTTTATTCCAGGATACTCCGCTGTCAGTCAGGTAGAAGACAAAAAGAGGTCCGAGAAAAGCTCCTATTCCAAAAAATGTATGAAGAAGGTTCAAATACAGAGAACGTTTCTCCCCGTGAATATCTGAAATAAGGGCATTGGACAAGGTATCGAAGATTCGTGTACCGATACCGAAGACAAAGAAGATAGCCATCAGCAGGCCAAAGGACGGAGCCGTACCGAGTCCCAGCAGGGTAACCATGAATAACCCGATTCCAATGGCGATGAACCCCTTTTTATTCAACCTGTCACCAAAGAGACCGCAGAAGATAACGGCAATCAGGCCGGAGATGTTCTGAATACTGACGATGGTACCTCCCTCTGCCAGCTTCAAACCGTAACGCTGAAGAAGCTCCGGCATCAGGGGACCGATCATGGTGTAGGACATTCCAAATACGAAGACAAGGACGTAAAGAACAAGCGTAACAGGCAGTGATGATTCTTTTCTGTTCATGATTCAGGCATTGTACAGTAAATAATCGTATTCAGTATGTCGTTTTTCTTCTTTCTTCCGGTATAATCACGATCAGGGAGGAACAATGAAATTCATCGGAAACCTG
>JAUUYD010000405.1 GCA_030590585.1 Spirochaeta sp. | reverse complement strand
ATGCAGAAAAAGGCTTGCTCCGCCGAAATAGTGGTTTTTGGCCTGGTAGGCGTAGGCGGCAATAGAAGGGAACCGGCTTATAAGCTGAACACTTTGCCTGAGTACATTCGGTATATCCGTTGCATCAGCTGCGGAATCAAAAGAGTACAGAGACAATACTGACCGGGCTATCTTGTTCATAATATCCGTACTCGGTGCTTTGAGTATCATATCTTCAATGAAATTTTTTGGAAGTTCCCTTAATTCCCCAAGTCGGGAAGAAAAATCATCCAACTCAGAAGCCTCCGGCAGATAACCGAATAGAAGCAGAAATGCTGTTTCTTCAAAACCGGATCGACCTTCAGCCTGAAAACCATTGACGATATCCTTCACGTCAATTCCCCGGTAGCGTAAAACACCGGGAACAGAAACTTTTTCACCTTCATCCATGATGTAGCCGTGTACCTGACCAATTTCAGTCAGCCCTACAAGGACTCCAGTACCATCAGAGTTCCTTAATCCCCTTTTTACTGAATATTTCTCGTAAAGGTCTGCTGGAATGCGATTTTGTCTGTCTGCAATCTCAGCGTACTTTTTCAGGAATGGATTGATGTTCTGTTCACTCATGTTGTCTCCTTTTCATATATGATGTCCCGAATCGTCCGATCTGCGACGATTCCACGATTCTCAAATTTTGTATCCGGTCGATAATCCGGTTTGTCTGCCCAAATCTTGAATCTATTTTTCAAAGATCCGGTTTTTTCAAAAACTTCCAAAATATGCTCTGCATATGGTTCCCAATCGGTTGCAGCATGTATGTATGCTCCGGGTTTCAGTGCTCTTTGCAGTAACTCAGCAAATTCAATCTGAATCAACCGCCTTTTCTGATGTCTCTTTTTCGGCCATGGATCGGGAAACCAGATATGAATACCATCTACACTCCCCGGGGGAATCATCCTGGATAACACATCAACCGCATCATGCTCAACAATATGGATGTTCTCCAATTTCTCCTTTTCAATCCACCAGAGGAGCTTACCGATTCCCGGTTTATGCACTTCAATCCCAAGTATAGTCCAATCCGGCTGTTCACATGCCATCTGTCTTGTCGCATCGCCCATGCCGAATCCAATCTCTACAATATGTTTACCAGCTGACGGGTAATACAGATCCCAATCCAACAGTTTCCCGTTATATGGGATAAGCCACTCAGGCGAAAGATCAATATAGGCCTTCTTCTGAGCATCCGACATTCTGGCTGTACGTATGACATAGCTCTTGACTCGCCGTATCTTGTCGGACATAACGCTATGTTATAGGTCCGTTGGGGATTAAGTCAAATAGGAGGAGTTCATTCATGAACCCTCTATAAGAGCGCTTCCAGCCTTTCTCTTATGAACTCGGTTTTCTCCTTGAGACCGACATCACCGGTTTCCATGAGTAAGCCATCAGGTCTGGCGGGATTCAACTTGACTCTTCCTCCGCCTGTTCTCATCAGGTTCATTACCTTGTCAACAGAGATTAGGGATAGTTTCCCGAAGGTAATCTGTACATTTCCTTTCCGTTCTTTAAGGCTTGATATTTTTAGCTTACGGCAGATAATTCTCAGTTCCGCCATTGAGATAAGGCTGTAAACTTCATCGGGCAGAGGACCGAAGCGGTCGTGCATTTCGGTATGAAGCCTTTCCAGATCGGGGTCCTGTTCCACAGCCGCTATTTTTTTATAGACTTCCATCTTCTCAGATTCATCCCGGATATAAGCATCTGGTATGTAACCGGAATAATCCAGTTCAAGGTAGGTTTCAGGTATCTCTTCTTCAGGTTCTTCTGAGCTTCGTTCTTTAATGGCATCTTCCAGAAGCCGGAGGTATAGATCAAAACCAACCGCATAAACGTCTCCGGACTGCTGAGGTCCCAGAAGATTGCCGGCACCTCGAACTTCAAGATCTTTCATTGCAATTTTGAAGCCGGATCCCAATTCGGTGAAATCACTGATTACCTGCAGCCGTTTCATCGCCAATTCACTGATTTCCCTGTCCTCAGGGTAAAGTAGGAATGCATATGCCAGACGGCCTGAACGGCCTACCCTTCCTCTAAGCTGATAAAGCTGGCTGATACCGTACATGTCGGCACGGTCGATGATAATGGTATTTACGTTGGGTATATCTATACCGTTTTCAATAATGGTTGTTGAGATTAAAACCTGGAAACCGCCATGAACAAAGCGGTGCATGATGTCTTCAAGCTGTCTTGCAGACATCCGCCCATGAGCTATTTCAATGAAAACTTCAGGAACAAGATCACGTAAAAAAACTTGAATCTGTTCAAGGCTTTCCACACGGTTGTGGAGATAGAAAATTTGCCCTCCCCTCTCAACTTCCCGGCGTATGGCTCTGGATACAAGCTCAGGTTCAAACTCCTGAATAAACGTTTCAATCGGTCGTCGGTTGCTTGGAGGTGTTTTGAGAAGAGACATATCTCTGATCTTCACAAGGGACATGTGAAGGGTTCGGGGTATCGGGGTTGCAGAAAGGGTAAGGCAGTCAATTGAGGCTTTCAGTTCTTTTAGCCGCTCCTTATCCTTAACACCGAACCTCTGCTCTTCATCAATTATCATCAGACCCAGATTCTTGAATTTGACATCTTTGGATAGTATGCGATGGGTACCGATAACTACATCAACCTCACCGCTTTCAAGCCCCTGCAGTACTCTCTTGCGCTCGGCAGGCGTAACGAATCTGCTGAGCATTCCAACAGTAACAGGGAAGCGCTTAAAACGCTCAGTGAAACTTTCATGATGCTGCTCGGCAAGTATGGTAGTGGGACAGAGATAGGCTACCTGTCTGCCGCCGATGACAGATTTAAAGGCGGCTCTCATTGCTATTTCTGTCTTTCCATAGCCGACATCACCACAGACAAGCCTTTCCATAGGCTTGGGTGATTCCATATCATCCTTTACTTCGGCAATAACAGTCAGCTGATCCTCGGTTTCCTGCCAGGGGAAAGCGGCTTCAAAACTCACCTGAAAATCATCATCTTTGGGAAAGGCATAACCGACGGCTGTCTGCCTCCGCGCGTAAAGCCTGATAAGTCTGTCGGCAAGATCGGCAACAGATTTCTTTACCTTCGCCTTTTTTTTATCCCAGGAAGAGCCGCCGATACGATCAAGGCGCGGTTTCCGGCCTTCCTGGCCGATATACCGCTGTATAAGATTTACCTGTTCAATAGGGATGAAAACGGTTTCTTCATCACCGTAACTTAAGGTGATATAATCCCGCTCGGCTCCTGCTGCCTTAATACGCTTAATACCCTGAAACCTGCCTATCCCGTAATTTATATGTACAATCAAATCTCCGGGATCAAGGTCAACAAAAGATTCTATCACGGAACTTTTTGCTTTAGTTACTGATGCAGGCGGTCTTTTCCGTCGACCGAAGATTTCATTTTCCTGTATCACCAGCATCTTCGCATCGGGGAGCATGAATCCGGCAGACAAGGCTGCCGGTCCAACACGGACATTTT
>JAUUYD010000478.1 GCA_030590585.1 Spirochaeta sp. | reverse complement strand
GGTATCACCGCTGACTCAAACCCATTATGCCATGGGCAGTGAGCTGGCGATCAAAGGGTTCATTGTTGCCATTCTCGGCGGATTGGGAAATCCCATGGCCGCTGTCGCCGCGGGACTGCTTCTGGGATTGATTGAGTCCTTCAGTATCAGCTTTCTCCCCATGGTTTATAAAGATGTAATCGCCATTATTATCCTGTTGGTGATTCTGGTACTCAAACCCAGTGGACTCTTCGGATCACAGCAGACCTCCGCGCTCAAGGACTTTTAGATGAAACTGAAAAGATACTACCCCATAGCCCTGCTGGGTGGGATTCTTGTTCTGATACAGTTGGTAACCCTGATAACCGGAACCGCCTATTATCTGACTCAGATGACCATGGCCGCCTACTATGTGATCGTCGCAGTCGGTTTGAGTATGGTGATGGGTTATGCCGGTCAGATATCTCTCGGCCAGGCGGGGTTCTTTGCAATCGGCGGCTATACCACAGCTGTCCTGACTACCATAGATCTGTCTGAGCATATGGATAAACCTTTTTTTACCATGCTTGAGAAAGCGGGATTATTAATTAACAAAATTACCCTCTACGGGGATTCAATCACCCATCTTTCTCCGTGGATTTCTTTTATATTCGCAATAATCCTGGCGGGAGTAATAGCCTATGCCATTGGAGTCCCGGTACTACGGCTTAAAGGGCACTATCTGGGTATGGCCACCATGGGGTTTGGTATTATCATCTACCGCATCGTTTTGGGAACCAGCATCTTTGGAGAGGCCGACGGTATCTCCAACGTACCGGAGTTCCCCATACTCCCGGGCATCACTATCGGAGGGAATTTCTCAATCAGAGTAGTTAATTATTACGCTGCCTGGTTTTTTGTAATCCTTGCCATGATATTGCTGATAAATCTGGTGAACTCCAGGGCAGGCAGGGCTCTTCGATCCCTCCATGGCGGGGAAGACGCGGCCAATGCAATGGGGGTTAATACGGCCAGGCACAAAGTTATTGTCTTTGTTATAGGTGCTGTATTTGCCGCGGCAGCAGGTGTTTTAATGACTCATTACAATGGCGGAATCGGACCTTCCGAATCCAGTGTTGCTAAATCTGTCCGCTATGTTGCTATTGTCGCTGTAGGGGGAATGGCAAACCTCTGGGGCGTTCTGATTATGGGCCTGGTTTTGAATTTTCTCTCCTTAAGAGGCTTTTTCGGCGTTTATGATGATGCCGTCTTCGGAGTCATTCTCGTAGTAATAATGATGTTTTTTCCAGACGGTCTGTTCAAGGCTGCAAGTCTTAAAAGAATCAAAGGCATAATCCGTGGCAAGTGAAACGATAATGAGAATTCACAAGCTGGATAAATCCTTCGGCGGCCTCCACGCCGTGGATGATGTATCTTTTGATGTTCCTGAAGGAAACATCAAGGCGGTTATCGGCCCCAATGGAGCCGGAAAGACAACACTATTCAACATGATTGCAGGAACATTTGCACCGGATAACGGCCATGTTACCTATAAAGACACTGTTCTGACCGGTCTGAAACCCTATCAAATTGCAACCCTGGGGATCCTGCGAACTTTTCAGAACCTGAAACTCAGCAGCCATATGAGTGTTCTGGATAATGTACTCCTGGGCAGGCATACGGCTGGAACTGCCGGATTCCTCTCGGGGATGCTGGCTTTAAAGAAAAGCCGCAGGGAAGAACTTGAAGCCCGGGAAAAGGTTATAGAGATTCTGGAATGGCTTGGAATTTTAGAATTAAAGGACCGGGAAGTAGGGAATCTATCCTTCGGGAAACAGCGCTCGGTGGAACTTGCCCGTCTTCTGGCAGCCGATCCGGCAATTCTGCTTCTTGATGAACCGGCAGCAGGACTGAATATGCATGAAACAGATCAACTGGCTGAGCTGATAGTAAAAATCCGGGATCAGGGGCGGACAATTCTGCTTGTGGAACATGATATGTCCCTGGTCATGGATATCTCAGATGAAATAGTCGTTCTGAATTTCGGAAAGAAAATCGCAGAAGGATCACCAGCATCCATACAGAAGAACAAGGAAGTCATTAAGATATATCTAGGCGGGGATGATGATTAGGATAAGAAACCTTGAAGCAGGATATGACAAGCTGAAGGTTCTAAAAGGGATCAGTCTTCATGTAAACCACGGTGAGATTGTGACGATTATCGGGGCGAATGGAGCCGGGAAATCAACCCTGTTGAACACCATTGCCTCTCTTATCAAACCCAGTTCAGGAGAAATCCTCTTACAGGGAAAGAATGTCGCAGGAGCATTCCCGGACCGTATTGTGAAAGAAGGATGCGTCCTTGTTCCAGAAGGCAGACAGCTTTTCCCCACAATGACAGTTAAAGAAAACCTCATTCTTGGCGCCTACACTCTCTACAGTCAGAAAAAAGGAAAAGAAGTCGGCGGAATTCTGGAACAGATCTATGGGATGTTCCCCATATTGAGTGAAAGACAGTCACAGCTGGCAGGAACCCTCTCCGGGGGAGAGCAGCAGATGGTAGCCATAGCAAGAGGCCTGATGTCGAATCCTGACCTGATTATGATGGATGAACCATCCATGGGTCTGGCTCCGCTCATTGTCAGAGATATTTTTAAAGTTATCAAAACTCTTCGGGAACAGGGAAAAACAGTCCTGATTGTAGAACAGAATGCAAAAGCGGCCCTGGAGATTGCCGACCGCGGCTATGTTATGGAAACTGGAAACTTTGTACTTGAAGGCAGCTCGGAAGAATTACTGGACAATAATGAAGTCCGCAGAGCTTATCTTGGAAAAGACTATAAGGATTTTACTGATATGGGAGGCACAGAATGATTTACAACATGGAATACGAATCCATGGACAGAGGGGAACTGGAACAGCTGCAGATTGAACGGCTTCAGGCAACCCTGC
>JAUUYD010000108.1 GCA_030590585.1 Spirochaeta sp. | reverse complement strand
TTAGTTTTCAACTCAAGAATGACATTGGGATGTTCAGCTGCAAAATCAAGTACGGCATCAAGAAGGCCTGCTTTATTACCCCACATTAGAGAGTCCGAGGACTGACCGGTACCGATGTGATAGCTGCGCTGAGGGTCAATCTCAATGTTTTTAAGTTTCTCAATAAAACCTTCGTCTATTCCAATGGACTCCCCATCGTAGAAGTACCGTATTGAACAATAGCTGCAGTCAAAACCACAGCCCTCAACCGCATCCAGGGTAAGCAGATTGCAGCAGCGGGTTCGCTCTGATGCCACCGGACAACGTCCGAATCCGGGTGCTGCTCTGGAAATATTGGAAATTGGTTTCTTAGCGCTCTTTGAAATATCAGACTGTCCCTTGAAATGATTATAGGATTTTGGTTTGTTTTTCAGCTCTTCCCATTTTTTTTTCACTGCCCCGAAAGCTGCCTTCCCGGAGCTGAATTCCTGATTCAAAACTTCGCTGACAGCACCCTCACCCCACATAGAGAAATCCAGGAACATTTCAATAATCTGTTTGAGTTCCTGATGACTGAATCGATAAGCAAGTGCTGATCGTCGTATTGCTTCCCGGTCCGGATTGCCAAGATTTTCGAATGCTGTCTGTCTGATAAGCGATTCCATTTTTTCCGGGTAGTCATCAAGCAGCGACTCCCACTGCGGTATCGAATCATCTATCAGTCGGTAAATATCTGCCGACTTTCTTATGGAATCATCCAGATAATCAGATACCACCTTGAATATAAAGATATTGTTTAAGGGGATATGAGTTTTCAGTATTTCAAGAAAATACTTTCCTTCCATGTCAGCCAGGCAGGGGAAGTCTGTATCCATGTGAGTTAGCGGTGTATCGGAGGTTTTTAATGACATACCGGAGATCCCGGAAATCTTCCCGTGAGTACAGAACACTGAACCTATCGGGACTGATGAATCACTGCACCCGGCCATCCCGATATTCATCGCCTTTTTAATTCTGCCCGGTCCTGTGATGCAAAAAAGATGATTTAAAGCTGCACGGCATTTCTCTTCACCCACTCCGGAAACCAGCAGGATGATATTAACCCCGCGGAATATTTTGAAGGGCTGAGTCTCATACTGCCTGAGACCGAAATGGGAAATAATCGGTTTTGCTTCACTGAATAAAGCGGTATGAATCAGAATCTCAGACTTTCGCGGCATTTAAACACCCTCTACATTGCTCCAGCTCATTTAAGTAGCAATAAATGGTTCGGTACGGCTCTGAAAAAAAGGGCGGCGGGAAAACTGATCAAATTACCATCCTCTCTCCAGACAAGGCGGGCAGAACCTCCTCCATCCATGGCAATGCCGTTTCGGGCTCCCAAAGATTTCAAAACTGCTCCGGCCTCTTCATAACTGTAACCCCGTCCATTCCTTCCTTTGATAACCATAAGAATAAGTATTGAACCGTCTGATGACCACCCTGCCGCGCTGACCGTGTCTCTAACTGAAACAGGACACACTGGAGTACCGTCAATCAGAATGGCATAGAAGCCTCCTGCAGAGTCGCCGCTCCATTTTTCCTGATCTTCGGGAGACAGGATACCCGGGCTTCCATCAGGAGATACAGCAGCTGCATCGTGAACGCCATCGGGTTTTGAGTAAGTCACTCCGTCAACGCGGTAATAACCTCTAACGTCCTGTGGAAGCCCGGAGAGAAAACGTATCGGGTTGTGGGGAGATGCTGTAAGAGCCGCCATTACAGCAGGGTTGATAAAATGATCAGCAGCATGACGGGAGAGAACTTCCACGTCATTCAAACTGTCCGGGAGTAATGCAGGAGAGATTGAAAGCTCGGCAGAATCTGAACGAACCGCCATCCAAAGTACTCTGCCCTCTTCACTCCGTCCGGTAAGTATCTCCAAACCAGAATCAATTTCCCTGATCTTATAGCTTGCATCGGGCCCGCCGGCGCAAGCGGATAATAACAAGATTATCCAGCTTGCCGATAAAAGGAGTAATTTCCCCGGGCTGTTAATGTTTAACTGATTATTTATGGATCCCAAATACAAATCATCCTTTATACAAGTCGGGCCGATACTATAAATCGTAATGATTGAGTATATCGTACCTACAAATATTGATGACAGGGTTTTAAATCGGGCTGCTGCCGCACTGAAAAATGGCGGTTTAATTGCTCATCCCACAGATACAAGCTGGCATATAAGCTGCGCGTCATCATCAAAAGCAGGACTGGCAAAGTTAAAGACACTCAAATCCGAAGCACGGGGGTATTTATTCACTCTTTTTGCCTCGGAGATTTCCCAGATATCCCATATTGCAGACATATCAACTCCCCAGTACAAACTGATGCACCGTCTCACACCCGGACCTTATGTCTTTATCCTCAAAGCATTAAGAACCCTTGAGAAGATTATGGGTATGAAACGCCGGGAAGTCGGTATACGAATCCCCGGAGATACGGTATCAAGGGCCGTTCTTGAAGAGCTTGGTGAGCCGATGTTTTCGACAACAGCGGCTCATACCATGGACGATCCAGGCTGGTGGGATTCAGGATTTGCTGAAGAAAACCTCTTTGAAATGGGTTGGGAGCTGGAGGGTATCAAGGGTATTGATATGATCCTTGACGGCGGGGAGGCACTTTCAAAAAATCTGACGACTGTTCTGGATCTTACTGATGAAGAAATAAGGATTATTAGAAAAGGATTGGGAGAATATCACGAATAAGGGAAAAAAAACCTTGTTATCATGTATCTAGGGGTATTCTCTGCGTATTCTTTATGTATTATAGAATAAGCGAACGGATTATTATCTCGGCAGGTCTGAAATTCAGTCTCCGTATTGATTCGTTTTCACTTTTATACCGCCGAAGGCAATAAGGACGAAAAATGGCAAAGAAGATCTATGTGGGTAACCTGAGTTTCCGAACTGATGAATCCGAGCTGAGTGAATTGTTTGCTCAATATGGAGAGGTTGTCTCCACCAGCATCATCTCCGACAGAGAGACGGGCCGCTCCCGGGGTTTTGCATTCGTAGAAATGGCAGACGATGCGCAGGCACTCGAAGCAATCGAGGCTCTTAATAATCAGGATGTAGCAGGCCGTCCGCTGAATATCAGCGAGGCACGACCACGTCGTGACAACGACAAACCCCGCCGGGATTATTAACTGATAATATCTTAACGACCATACCATGGCGGGTTGCGCCGCCATGGTATGCACAAATCATACCAGAGCCTTATTTCTCATAACTAATCTTTTACCTTGTAACATCTTACTTGGATATAACGAATGCTTATGCTTACTGCATATAGCTATGATTAAGTTATTGATAATTTATCTTCATATATTTTGTTTCACAGAAAAGAATTAACTCACCTATCGAATATTGGCTTGTTATTTGCGTGATATTTATCAGGAGAATTTTATAATGAACAGTACAAACTGTGCAAAATGTGAATTGATTGATAACTGCAGTTTTTACTGGAACTACCGCAATCATCAGGATGTAGAAGAAAGGAAGCTTGTAAACCGCTTCTGTTATTCCGGTGAACAGCCTGAATCATGCGCCAGGATTCAATTTCTCAAGAAAAATAATGATTCTCCACCCCCATGTATTACACCGGAAGGAGACTGCATCAAAACATCCGATATCGAAAAAATAGGAAACTGTCTGGTTACCGCTTAACTTAAAAGGCCGTCCTTACAGGACAGCCCCTTGATCAATGTTAAGAGCCCGGAGACAAAGCCTTACATCAATCCTGTTATAAGAATTGAGACAACCAATGCCAGAATTGCATAAAACTCAGGAAAAACAGCCAGAATAAAGGTGTTTCCGAACACATCATGCCCGCTGCCCATCGCTGAGATTCCCGCGGCACAGACTTTACCCTGCTGTATAGCCGAGAATAATGCAGCCAGTCCCATTGCAATTCCCGCGCCCAGGGTCATGGCACCCTGGAATACGCTCATTTCAGGAGTTACGAATCCGGAAAAGAGGATGAAACACACAAATCCATACAATCCCTGAGTTGCCGGTAAAGCTGAAAGAACCAGAGAAGAACCAAACACCTCAGGCTTCTTTTTCATGGCGCCGATGGCGCTGGTACCGCCGATAACCAGACCAATTGCCGATCCCGTTCCAGAGAGGCCTACCATCAGACCCAAGCCGATACCGGCTAAAATTACTGCAATATTCACGTTATTTTCCCTCCATAAGGTTTATACGCTTTCCCCCCTCCGCTGAACCCGACTGCTTTGTAGAACTCCACAAAAGTGAGTCGCAGGGGATGAACAAAGGCCCCGAGGGCCGCCAGTGCAAAATTAATAAAATGCCCGCCGATAAGAACCAGCAGCATGAAGAACCAGGAAAATATCCCGGGGTTATCACCGCGAATCATCACGGCGATAAGATTGATTGCTCCGCCGAGCAGTCCCCCGGCAAGAGAGAGGGCAAAGAGCCTGATATAAGAAAGTATATCTCCGGGGATTCCCGAAGCAATTCCGTACATCTCCCATAAACCCAGCAGGGGACGAATCCATATTTTCTTCTCAGGATTATTAAAAAACAGAATCAATAGAATACCCAGCCCGGCTGAACTCATTCCTACGACAGCAGTGTTTCCAATTAATGCAATCCATGTACCGATCGGGATAGGACCGACGGCAAAAACTGGCCCCATATTTCCCACAGCCCAAATCGCAACACCTACGATGAGAAAAAGGGTTCCCACAGGCTGCAGGGATGCCGGAAAGCCCTTTTGACGCCATTTATTAATCACCTGCATCGTGAATCCGAGGATAATCTGCACTACCCCCAGAAGAAGGGAAAATGTCATGGCGTCGTTGATATCACGAAAAAGTAAAAATGAAGCAGCACCATCAGGGAGATTCGGGAGGCCGTCAATTTTCATTCCAAATAATGTATTGAGAAACAAACCGCCAACAACCGTCATCAGTCCCAGGATAAACCCCAAAGCTGCCAGTGATTTCAATGCTTTCTTTTTTAATAAAAAGAAGCCTGCTAATGCGGATAGTGTCACAATGAGACCATAACCAACATCTGCCAGACAAAAGCCGAAGAAAAAGGCAAAAAATGGTGCAAAAAATGGTGTTGTATCGATTTCCATGTATTGAGGAAGCCCGAATATCTTTGTGATCGGTTCAAAAAGCCGCGCAACCGGTCCGTTCTTCAATTTTACAGGAGTCTCTCCCGGTTGCTCAGAATCAATAACAAGAGGCAGAATATTTCTTTGATCAATAAATTGATCAATTTCGGAAAGAAGAGAGACAGGGAAATATCCCGTCAAACACATTACCTCTCCATCAGCTTCATGATTAAGAGACAGCTCAGCAATACGCCGTTCCAAAGCAGATTCCAATGTAATGATTTCCTGTTCAAGGGCAGAACAGCTGTATGACAGGGCTCTCATACTGGATTTAAGCCCCATAACAGCATTTTCCGTTTCCTCGATAAGACGTTGAATCTCTTCAGATCCAATCTCAGCCAGGCGTTCTGCCGGAAATAAAGGGGTATCAACTGTTATACCGGTGTTCGTTTTACGAATCTCAACAAAATAAACACCCGATTTATCTTCCCGGATAATTTCAATATGTCTTTCTGCAAAATCAGCAGCTTCAAAAGCCTTCTGCAATAGTATATGAAAGCTTATGAAAACACCTTCAGCTTCTAAAAGAGACAGTTTGGCTGGGTCAAAACTGCCCCACGGTGTTAGAGCAGCAAGATCTTTCTGCAGCCGATCCGATTCGGCGGAATAATAGGCCAATTTACTCACACAGTCACTGGTTTGCTGCTGTATGAGAGCGGTATCAGTAATTATCACCTCATTGTCCGCATTTTTCTCATCGGAATATTTATTGAGTTCAATGTTAGTCTTCTTAAGGGCCGTAATCCGGCTTTCAAGATCCATGACACCCGAATCATCAATAACTGAAGAGGTTTCAATATGTACAACACCAATACCCTGAAGATCGGCCAGTACCGATTCTGAATCAGCAGAGGCCATAAGAATATGAATCACCTTCATCTTTTCAACCATCAGGCAACCTCCGCCGCAGCAGTCTGTTTGGCCTTGGTAATCTTTTGAGCGGCCTTCTCAAGATTCTCCACATCTTCCAGATATCTTTTAATCTTTAATACAGCCTCAGAAAATTCCGGGATTTGAACTTTTTCATATAGATTCACCTTCTGTGTCGTTTTTTTTCTGGCATATTCAAGCAGTTCAACTCTTTTTCCCGCAACATCAATTTCCGATACAGCCCGGATAAGCCCCTTCACGGTTTTATCACCCCAGGGTAACCAGGATGGGTTCAGCACCGCTGAAGGAATACTCACGGTAAAACCGATATCGCCAAGTACCGGGATGGAGATACCGGCAATATTGTCAGAGCCGTAATCAACCGAAGATACGGTAATTGAAGTAAACGGGAATTCTGAAAACAGCTGTTCGGATTCGCCAATCCCGGCCCTTAATATCTCCAGGCTGCCCTTCAGCTCATCAAGCTTATGCTTTTCCCTCTTAATAGTGACACGCAGGTATGCTTCTTTACTTTTAAGAGTGGGCAGTGCCGTCTCCCGGATTTTCAATTCCTTCTGAAGTGCCTGCATGGAGACTTTGTTGTATTGAAATTTTACAGCCATGATGAAAACTCCGGAATGATGAAATGCTCACCATTCATCATTCGCCGCCCTGCCAATATTTGTCTGTAACGGACTTTTTGATACCTACTTCATCCCGGGAAAAGTGAGATTCAAGAAGCCTCCAGGTGGTATCCAGCATATCATCGATATTCAGATCCACATCTATGGCCAGAAGATCGTTAGAGTACTCCCTGGCAAACTTCAAGGTTCTCTCATCATACTCAGAAAGATCAAATCCATTGTCCCTTTTCGTTTTAGCTTCCGCGGCATCTGCGTAAAGACGTACTGCGGCATTCATCACCTGTCCATGGTCATCTCTGGTTTTTTTACCAATAACCTGCTGTTTAAGCCGTGAAAGAGAGCGAAAAGGGTCAACAATCACCTTGCCAATATCGGTATCGGTTCTTAGAAAAAGCTGACCCTCGGTAATGTACCCCGTGTTATCCGGTATTGCATGGGTAATATCACCGCCTGAGAGAGTGGTAACAGCGATAATGGTAATAGAACCACCATCAGGGAATTGGACGGCTTTTTCATATATCTTTGCCAGATCCGAGTAAAGAGAACCGGGCATCGAATCTTTGGATGGAATCTGGTCCATCTTGTTGGATACAATCGCCAGGGCATCAGCGTAGAGAGTCATATCTGTAAGTAGAACCAGTACCTTCTCATTCTTATCGACGGCGAAGTACTCTGCCGCGGTAAGGGCCATATCCGGCACCAGAAGGCGCTCAACAGGAGGATTCTCAGTTGTATTGATGAAACTGATAATCTTATCCAAAGCCCCGGCATTTTCAAAAAGG
>JAUUYD010000492.1 GCA_030590585.1 Spirochaeta sp. | reverse complement strand
AGACGCCGTCCCCTCTGGGTGGTGATTCAAACCAATCATCCCCGGGAGCTCTCTCGGGAAGCTTTAAGTTCAATTGACAGGCTTCAACGCCGGGGTCTTCCGGTAATCAATCAGGCTGTTCTGCTCCGGGGGGTGAATGACAGTGTGGAAATCCTCGAAGAACTCTCAGTTCTACTGGTGAGGGCCGGGGTAAAACCTTATTATCTTTTTCAGGGTGACCTGGCTGAGGGGACCAGCCATTTCCGTTTGCCTCTGGAAGAGGCCCGACGTCTGACTGAAGAACTTCGTTCAAGAGTCAGCGGCCTGGGGATGCCTGTTTTTGCCGTAGATCTTCCAGGCGGGGGAGGTAAAGTACCCCTGGGGATTGATTATGTGCTTGGTATCAGTGACGAAGGCTGGAAACTGAGAACCCCGGATGGCCGGGAAGGATTGTATGAGGATAATAAGTGAGCAATAAAAATGACGCCCATCTGGTTTGGGAAAATATAGAGAGTGAAACCTGCTATGATGCCGGAATCTTCAGGGTGAGGACTGTACGCAGACGCTCACCTGAAGGGAAGAGGGCGCCGTTTATATCCGTTGATGCTCCGGACTGGGTTATTATTATTCCGGAGATGACAAAGGATGCCGGTGGGGATTCTTCCTTCCTCATCGTCCGGCAATATCGTCACGGCAGTGAACAGATGAGTATGGAATTCCCTGCCGGTGTTATAGATTCCGGTGAAAAACCATCTCAGGCAGCCGCAAGAGAGCTGCTTGAGGAAACCGGTTATCAGGCGGCGGAACTCCGGGAGATTGGCTCGGTGAATCCCAATCCAGCCTTCATGACCAACAGAACCTACACTTATCTCGCCAGAGGTCTTGAAAAAATATCCGGGCAGAATCTGGATGAGCATGAGTTTCTCGATGTACATTCTATTCCTTACGATAATCTGAAGAGCTCCATGGGTATGGAACCCTACGACAATGCCATCACCCTCCAGGCCTGGTTTTTCTATTTAAAGGATTTGGAAAGTAAACTTGATAAAAGCTAAACGTTATCTACTGATTGGAGCCGGCGTATTCTTTACAGGACTGGGAATAGTTGGAATTGTGACACCGGTACTTCCTACGACAGTTTTTCTTCTCATTGCCGGTGGACTATTTTCAAAAGCCAGTCCCGGTCTTTATGCATGGCTATATAAAAACCGGATTACCGGACCATTTCTCACTGCTTATATTGAGGGAGCCGGGCTGAGCCGTAAACGAAAAATAATTACAATCATTATTCTATGGATGACACTGCTCATCTCTGCCTGGTTTGTCCAGGAGCGCTTGTGGCTGCTGATTATTCTGGGGTTGGTTGGAATTGGGGTTACCTTGCACGTGTCAACAATAAAGGGACATAAAGACAATGAAGAATGAAAAGCGTTCCTTTCTCATAGCATCCGTATCCGGCAATCAGCCAACGGGTAGAATCCACCGCATCGGTCTGGGCATAGATGCCGGAGGAACATACACCGATGCCGTAATTTATGATTTTATCGGCGAATGTGTTATTGCCAAGGCTAAATCCCTCACGACTAAATGGAAATACTCTGAAGGGATAATGAAAGCAGTGAATGCCCTTCCTTCTGAACAAAAAAAATCGATAGATCTGGTTTCCGTATCCACAACCCTGGTAACAAATGCCGTAGTTGAATCCAACAGGCGCCCGGTAGGGCTGCTTCTCATGCCGAATGGCAAAGATCGTCCTGAGGATTTAAAACACGAGCCGACGGGTGTTATTCACGGCAGGATGACTATTGGCGGAGACCTTACAGAAGAAATTGATTCAAAAGAGATATCAGACACAATCCGCCGGATGATATCCCATTTCCACGTTGAAGCATTTGCCGTATCCGGTTACGGGGGAGCTGTTAATCCTTTATTGGAGCTCCAGGTTAAGGAGCTTGTACGGGATGAGTCAGGAATGGAAGTCTGCTGCGGGCATGAGCTTTCAGGAAGTTTGAATTTTGCAGTCAGAGCTGTAACCGCGGTATTGAATGCCGGTGTTATGCCGATTATGGAAGACTTCCTCAAAGAGATGGAACTTTCCATTGCCGCGGCCGGAATTAATGCCCCCTTATTGGTTGTACGAGGGGATGGCGCGGTGATGAGTGAATCTTACGCCCGGGAGTTTCCGGTACAGACAGCTCTTTCAGGACCTGCAGCCAGCATGGCCGGAGCCATATTCCTCAACTCAGGAAAAAACGCTTTGGTTATTGATGTGGGAGGAACCACTTCGGATATCGGGATTATTGAAAATGGCCGGGTTTCAGTCTGTGATGAAGGTGCTCGTATCGGGGAATGGGACACCCATGTAAAGGCCGTTGATATGCTCACCACAGGTTTGGGAGGTGATAGCGAAATCCTCTTTGACCGGCAGAGATGGATACTGGGTCCAAAGAGAATTACACCAATTTCCTGGCTTGCCGGCAACGGCGATGCGGAGAGGTCACTTGAAAAATCTCTTGAATATGCGGGAGGCTTAATTCCTGATTGGGCCGAAACAACTGTGCCGCTGCAGTTTCTCTACCGTACAGGCAAAAAACCGGATTTTGAACTTACTTCCGGAGAACAGAAGATTTTCGATGCCCTTGAAGATTCACCGTTAATGATATGTCAGATACAGAAACAGATCGGATCCGGCTCATGGCGCAATGT
>JAUUYD010000202.1 GCA_030590585.1 Spirochaeta sp. | reverse complement strand
GTCCGACCACTTGGCAACACGTGTCTTCGCTTGATTTATTCTGGCATTGTATTCGGAAGACGACCGCATCAAATCAATACTCCTCATTATTGTGCTGATTGGGGCCTAACAATCTCTTGAGCTGCTTCACCGAGTTAAAAGGCAGTGACAGTTTATCCGTTTAGAGCCACTGTTACTGGTATCAGGCCCGAAGTCTGCTCCAAAAGACATGTTAGATTTCCTTTTCTATTTTCATCGCTCAGAATTCCTCAAACCTCGCACAGAGGCAACATCGTCTGGAATAGTATCTTGCCACCCTGCTCTGGTATTTTCCCTTGAATCAAACCTTTGTATATATGGCTTGATGTCAAATAAAGGCGTACCATCTAATATATCAATATCTTTGACATGAAGAATGTTATCTTTAATTTTCATCAATCGAACAAGACTCATCCCTAATTTATTGGGGCGATGTGGAGCTCGTGTAGCGAAAATACCGTGTTCCTGGTCTGAAAGATATGGCTTTAGGCGTAAACAAGTTTTCTGAGATTGATGGAAGTAATAGAACAGATAGATATGAGAAAATCTTTGCAAATCTTTCAATCCCTCAGCGTATTCGGCATCTAATACAACTGTTCCCTTAATGTCACTGCAAAACACAGGTTGTATTGGCGTCTTGGACATTACTTTATGAGGAGAATGAATAACGCCTATCGGATGAAAAATAATTTTGTTATCATGCATAGAATAGCCTCAAATAATTTATAGAAATCTAACCAATTAGATTATTAGATTTCTCATAATCATAACCCAGCGCTTCCACACCATCAAATAGATGTCATACACGATGGACACCGAGGTGGAAATTTTGACAACCTGAATTATTCGTTAAACTCCTGGTTACAGAAATAAAGTGTTTCCGGGAAGCCTGGTCTGTTGTCAGCGCCTGCCGCTGACAACGACACTTTCCACAAACTCAATGGCCCTGAACCTTGAAAAGGTGCTATAGGAGCGGTCTATGGGAAATCTTTCCGTGGTAATGAATCCGCCGGCCATCGTTGCATGCCCGCCGCCTACGCCGTATCCCTGAACCAGATGCCGAACCAGGTCTGCAGCACTGATATTCTTATCGATACTGCGTATTGAATACTTCAAGCCCGTATCCCGTATGGCATAGGCTACAACAATATCCACGTTTTCAACGCTGAGAAGAATATCGCCGGCTGAACCCAGAAGTGAATCATCGTTACTCTCAAGACTTAAAAAACCGGTCCGGCCGTAAACTTCCACTGTCTGAAAAGCCTTTGAATAATTCTTCAGTACGGAAATGTGAATCGAGTTATTATCCAGTTCGGTAATCCTGGACATATCCGCCTGCCCGTACAGCTGAAAATAAGATTCGATATCACGAATATGAACTCCACGGCTGAGGCCGTCGGTGTCGCTCCGAATCCCGTATAGCAAGGCGGTAGCAACGTTTGTCGGCGGAACAAGATCAGCATCATTCCAGTATTCGGCAATCAGGGACGAGCAGGATCCGTATTCAGCCCTTACATCCTTGAATCGATAATCATCGAAACCGTTGTCATTGTGATGATCGATACATGCAACTTCTTCAGTTACCAGATCGGTGAGGTTTGAATTCTCTTTTTGAACATCAACCAGCACGGTCCAGTCCTCGGCTCCCAGTGTTTCCACCTCGGAAGCGGGGCTCATTTCTATACCGAATGTTTCGAGCATCCTCAAGCTGTTGGCTTTTTCCAATTCCTGCTCATAAACTATAACCGTCTTTACTCCAAGCTTCCCGAGAAGTACCTGCAGGCCGAAACTTGATGCAATGGCATCCGGATCGGGAACATTATGAGGCTGAATAAAAGCCTCATCCGGTGCCTGTTTCAAGAGATCAACCAGTTCGTGTATTCGAGCCATTATTCCCCCCGGAGGTATGATATAAACAAAAGATTCGTTGTTTTATTCCCGGGTTGCAAATATTGGTTATTACTGACCTATATCGCTGCGAAACCAGCCGTCTTTGAAATTGATACAATCAACACCCGTATAAGCTTTCTTAACAGCTGCCTCCAGGTTCTCGCCCAGGGCTGTCACGCCTAGTACACGGCCTCCGCTGGAGAGAGCTGCACCTGAATCACCGGTTTTCACTCCACTGCTGTAAACCCTGCAGCCCCGGTTTTCAGCGATGTCTATTCCGGTTATTGGAAAACCTGTTTCATAACTTTCAGGGTAGCCGCCGGATGCCATAATCACACAGCAGGAAGCACCTCCCCGCCATTCGGGTTTGATTTCTGCAAGGCGGCCCTCAAGGGCTGCTTCCATATATTCATTTAAATCACCGGCGAGAAGAGGAAGCAGGGCCTGAGCTTCGGGATCGCCGAATCGAACATTGTATTCCAGGGCTTTAGCTCCACGGGAGGTTACCATAACACCAATAAATAGAAATCCCGCGTATCCCAGGTTTTCTTTAGCCAGTCCCGACATTGTCGGCTCGATGATGTTACGGTTGATATCTTCCATCACAGTTTCATCAACCAGGGGGTGAGGTGCTATAACACCCATTCCGCCGGTATTCAGCCCCGTATCACCACAACCTGCCCGCTTATGATCTTTTGCCGGTAGAAAGGGCATAAAGGTTTTTCCGTCGATGATTCCGATGATGGAAGTTTCCCATCCCACCAGGCATTCTTCTATAACGAGTTCGTCACCGGCACTGCCGAATTCTTTCTTTATCATCACCGTTTCAACGGCAGCTTCTGCTTCTTCCTTATCGGTGCAGATGAGAACACCCTTCCCGGCTGCCAATCCGTCTGCCTTTATTACAACTGGAAAACCGTAGCGACCCAATTCCGATATAGCTGTTGCATAATCTTTGCAACGTATATATTCGGCAGTTGCTACAGCGTTTCGGTTCATAAAATCTTTGGCAAAACCTTTGGAAGATTCAAGTCGGGCAGAAGATGCAGGTGGACCGAAAGCGGCGATGCCTTCCCGGTTCAGATCGTCCACCAATCCTGCCGCCAGTGGTACCTCGGGGCCCGGTACCACTAGGGACACCTGTTCCCTGAGAGCCAGATTCAGGATTTCATTATTTCCGGAAGCGGGAAAATTAGTGCATCCTTCAATACCCGCCGTCCCGGCATTCCCGGGTGTACAGATTATTGAATCAACTGACAGGCTTTCAGAAAGCGACCTTACAAGTGCATGTTCACGGCCGCCGCCGCCGACTATCAGAATTTTAGTTTTCATGGATTCAGATTATATCCGGCCGGTGAATGAAGACCAACTCTTTATGTAAGAACATTGCAAGCTTGCTGCTTCCGATGGAGATACTCATGAAGGAATTTATAAAAGCTGATGAACAAAATCGCCGATTCGGTGGATCAGATAAAAAGGTATGGATAGAATATTATGTTCATATGAGAGAGGTAACTGAGAAATCCTGATACCCATGGGGGATTTTTTCTCATCCATGAACATCCTGAGTGATTTGAGTCGGCCGGTACTCCCGGCTTTTACTTCAATCGGCAGGATATGCTCACCTGACTGATAAAGGTAGTCCACTTCTGCTGAACTGTTTCTGGATTCCCTATGCCAGTAGCATAAATACCCGGGTTTATAGGGCTTCTGACAGGCAAGTAATTCCTGGCCGACAATGTGTTCTGCAACCGTACCGCTATTGATCAGGTTGATATCAATATCGGGAGCAGCTCCTTGAAAATCCATGCCCAGCTTATTGATATACAGGCCTGTATCCAGAAAGAGGAGTTTATATCTTTTTTTTTCTCCGGCCTGCAATGGAATTCCTGATCCGGAATTCTGAAGTATTTTGTATAAAACACCAGCCATAACCAGAGCATCAATGGCCTTTTTCAGCTCTCGTGCTTGAACATCAGGATCGATTTTCACATATTTTATCGGCTGAGCTGCAATAACACCAATACGGGTATAGACTTTCTGTAAATACGGGATTTGCGCCTTTGAGCTGTACTTGCCAAAATCTCGAGAATAACCATCCGTAATAATATTCTGCTGCCGACCGGCCTGCAGCAATGAGAGAGATTTTCGATACTCCGAGACGACTGCCGGCATTCCTCCGGTTATCAGATAAATCCTAAAAAAATCTATAGATTTCCAATGTAATACTTCTGAACTTTGACCAATCGTTTCCTCAGATAAATGCTTAAGAAGATTATGTTCACCAAGTCCCCATAAAAACTCTTTGAATGACATAGGCTGCATATACAAAAACTCTATTCGTCCCACAGGCATTCGAAACTTTTCAGAATTCAGTGAAAACTCTAAAAGAGATCCTGCACAGAGAATATGTAAACGCGGCATTCTTTCTTTAAAATACCTTAAAGACAGGATTGCCTGAGGGCATTCCTGTATTTCATCTAGAAACAATAATGTTTCACCAGGGGTAATGATATTTCCTGATAATATCTCCAGTTCCCGTATTATCACTTCAGGATTCAGGTCTGAGAAGCAAATAGAGAAATTGGGCTGATATTCGAAATTAATTGTAACAAGAGAAGAAAAATTCTGTTTCCCGAATTTTTCGATGGTAAATGTTTTTCCAATCTGCCGGGCACCTCGAATTATAACAGGCAGATGCTTATCCGAGTTTTTCCATTCAAGCAGGCATTTCTCAATTTCACGTTCCATACCTTGGATTATATTCTATTATTGCATATTTTCCAAGGTATAAATATTCATTTCATGTATGTTTTCCAGGCATACCTGCGCTGTTATCGGAATCAACCTTTTAGTTCGCGCTTTGTATATCCCGATCATAGAGTTTCTCAAAATAATGTTTATGATTTTCCTCTTCCACCACCAGTCGGCCGAAAACATCGACTAAAGCGGGATCATCCGTATCAGCTTTAAGCCTTGAGTAAAGGTCCGCCGCCTTTTTTTCACGCTTTATGGCAGTAATCAATATATCCTGATAAGTCATTTCGGCATTTGGAACAGAGGTCACCAAAAAATCATCAAGGTGAATATCTTCGGGAACCGGCTTTGAAAGACGGGCGGGTTCCTGATTATTCTTCACCCCCTCCAGCATTGTGACATGCCCCTTTTCCATGTCTTCAAACTCCCCCATCAACTCTTTCTGACTGACGAATTTAGCCATGGTCTGTAGTTCCTGATAGAAAGCGACGGCTTCCTTTTCTCTTTTAATAGCGAAATCCAGTGCGTCATTGAATGTGGCAACTGCCATATCAGGCCTCCTTCTTCATCAGAAAACGATCGATACTCAATGCAGCGGCATGGCCGTCACCGATGGCGCTGACCGCATCCTTGCGATTATTGACAATATCTCCCCCGGCGAAGATACCGGGGTTGCCGGTCC
>JAUUYD010000421.1 GCA_030590585.1 Spirochaeta sp. | reverse complement strand
GGTGTACGCTTCATGAAAATACCGACGGCAACGGCAATTAAAGCAAATATTATCATGGGAAACGGGACTCCCAATACTTTACCGTTTCCAATGAATTGGAATGCCGGCGGAAAACCCGAAATTACATACCCTTTCGTAATCAGAATATTTACTCCGCTGAGGAGGGTCATCATACCGAGGGTAGCCAGTATCGGCGAAACACCGACATATGCAACAAGAGCGCCATTCGCGAGTCCGACAGCAATCCCTGCCGCAAGCCCGACCAGAATAACCAGCAGCACAATACCCGTGCCCGAACCGACGAAGGTTTCAGGGGGTGCCAGACGATTGAGCATGAGTGCCATCAGGATTCCAGAGAGATTTGCCGATGCAATGATGGACAGATTAATCCCTCCGGTGAGCATAATCACCATCATTCCCAACGAAAGAAGCCCGAGTTCCGGAAGCTGAAAGGCCATGGACTGCAGGTTATAGATTCGAAAGAAACGCAGGGGATTAAGTATTCCCATAAGCAGCAATACAAGCAGGATAATGATGGACAGCAGGGCGTATTCGTTCTGTATCCAGTTAATTCGTTTTTTTATTTCCATAGTCAGGCTCCCTCCACAGCAATTGCCCGTTGCAATTTTCTCTTCTGCTGCACTGCGCTGGCACTGACGCTTATGAGTATTACCAATCCGATAACCACATCATACCAATATGATGGAACCCTCATCAGTGTGAGACCGTTACTCAGTATAGCCAGTAACATGACTCCCAGGACCGTTCCTGAAATAGTTCCTGTCCCGCCGGATATACTTGCGCCCCCGATGATAACGGCTGCGATGACATTCAGTTCTTTACCCACGATACTGTTCGGAGCAACAGTCTGAACCAGAAGGGCCTGAACGACTCCGGCGATTCCCGCAGTAAAGCCCATAAACGCATAAACAAACATCTGGACGCGAAAAATATTAATTCCAGCCCGTTGAGCAGGACTTTTATCGAATCCGCAGCCGCCGACAGCATAAAGACTGCGGCCGAGAACCGTAAAACGTAAAAGGAATGCGGTAATAGTGATTACAGCTATCCAGATAACCGTAATTATGGATAAGCCGTATGGTATTCCGTTGGCATTGAATAGAGTCAGTACACGAATCTCAGCAAATCGGGCAAACCAATCCGGCAGATTGTAGATCCATCGGCCGCCTGAGAAAACAATCAACAAACCGTAAAAAACATTCAGTGTACCTATGGTAACTATGATGGTCGGTATGTTGAAGAAATAGATAAACATGGCATTCAGCAGACCAAGCAGTATTCCGATGACAATCGAAATCGTAAAAGCCAGGACAATATTGCCGGTGTATTTTGTAATAATAACGGCCATAATGTACTGACCCACCGTAGCAACTGCGGTAAAAGAGATATCAATACCTCCGGAAATCAGTACAACCAACACTCCGACAGACATGATTCCGATGAAGGAATAGCTCTTCAGTATGTCAAAGAGGTTCTCGAGAGTCAGAAAGTTCCGATTAAGAGCCGTAATAACGATTGTCAGAAGGATGATTGCAAGAAATATGTAAAATTCATGCTTTTGGAGAAGTCGCTTCACTATATACCCCTATAAAGCGATCCGCTCAATCGCCTGCTGTATATCCGCCGGAGTAGTAGCGGTGACATCGTACTCCTCCCGAAGCCTTCCGCGATGCATCAGGAAAACCCGGTTGCAGTTCCCATGAACCTCCTGCACCTCGTCCGAAATGATAATCACACCCACGCCGGCAGATGCAAGCTCGCGAAGAAAAGAGTGTATGGCACTTTTCGCTGCGACATCGATACCAACTGTTGGACCGTCAAGTATCAGAATTTTAGGTTCTGCGGCCATCCATTTTGCCAGTACAACCCGTTGCTGATTCCCTCCCGACAGAGTCCGTACCGGTGAATTCGTATCGGGAACCTTGATTCTCAGCCGTTTGACCCACTTGTCGATATTATCCTGAAATCTCTCACGGTCAATCATTCCGAATTTGTCAGTCAACTTTCGGACCGTGGTTATGATGATATTCCGGCCAACTGATTGAGGCATCACAAGTCCCTGGACAAGACGGTTCTCCGGCACATAGGCGATCCCCGCCTGAACCGATTCATAAGCCGAACGGAGCTTCAATTTTTTTCCTTCCAACAATACTTCACCGCTGTCCGGCGGGTTCAACCCGAACAGAGTCAAAGCCAATTCAGTACGGCCTGAACCGAGAAGGCCTGTTATTCCGATTATTTCACCGGGGTAAAGCTTGAAGCTCACATCTGCGAAATTGTTATTCCTGGATAAATTTCTGACTTCAAGAAGCGGTCCATCCTCCGGCTGATGATAGACATACGGCTTGTATTCAAGTTCCTGACCTGTCATAAGAAACGAAAGTTTGGAATCATCCAGCTCATCCGCCTTGTATGTTCCGACTTTCTTCCCGTCTCGCAGTACCGTTACCTTCTCGGCGATTTCAAAAACCTCACCAAGTTTGTGGCTGACGAAGAGAGAGGCGATTCCCTGGCTTTTAAGTTCCTTGACGACAGTAAACAGCCCATTTACCTCTTTTCTGGTAAGTGCCGTTGTCGGTTCATCCATAATGAGCAGGCGGATATCGGATGTCAGCGCGCGGCAGATAGCGACAAGCTGCTGATCTCCCATGGATAGATCGCCAACTAAGGTATCAAGAGGCAGATCCACCCCGACTCGATTCATAGCGCTCCGGGATATTTCAGTCTCCTGTCTGCGGGCAACAAGGCGGCTGCCGGTTTCGAGAACTTCGTTAAGGGCAATATTCTCGGCAACACTCATGTTGGGAAAGAGGGAAAGATCCTGGTAAATCACCTCGACTCCGAGATGCTTTGATTCAATTGATGATTGCCGGCTGATCAACTGGTCGTTAATCTTTATCACCGATCCTTCTTCAGGCTGCTCCACCCCTGAGATAATCTTGATGAGAGTTGATTTTCCGCTGCCGTTTTCTCCGGCAAGACAGTGTATTTCCCCAACTTGCAATTCAAAGTCAACGCAATCAAGAGCCTGGACTCCCGTATACCGCTTGCTTACATTTTTCATTTCAAGGAATAAATTGTTCATAATTTGTCTACATTATAAAACAGGCGGTGGCGCCCCGATACCATGTGGAATCGAGGTTTCACCGCCTTCAGATTATTAGAATCCGAAATCGTCCGCGTTGTCCCCGGTGATATCGATCATGGCATCTACCTTGATGACATCGCCGTTAATTACGACTTTCCCCATACCCGGTACCATCATACCGTCCTTGATTGTCTTGCCTTCCAGCAACTGGAGGGCAACCCAGGTCATGGCAAATCCGGCATCGCCCGGATCCCAGAGGATACCGTGATCCATGGAGCCGTCTTTCAGATAT
>JAUUYD010000441.1 GCA_030590585.1 Spirochaeta sp. | reverse complement strand
GTGGTATTGATCAGATCCGCAAGGTGCTGGTGGTGAAGTAGGGCAGGCCTTTTCAGTCTCCCTTGCCGCTTTCCTCGTCAAACCTCCGAACCAGACTCTCCGCGTGGGGTGCCTTCCGGCGCACCCACTCGAAAAGAACCCGTTCGGCATCTTCGGCCTCAAGCCTCCAGGGCAGCCCTTCCTGCCTGATACGCCCCGAGAGTACGTGGAAGATGATGGCGGCGCTGGCCGAGAGATTGAAACTCTCAACGAAACCCACCATGGGTATGCGGAGGAAAATATCGGCGGCATCCCGAACCGCGTCGGAAATACCGTGTTTTTCGGTACCGAATACAACGGCTACAGGCCCGGAAGCCAAATCCAGGGTCTCCGGCAGGGCATCATCCTCGGCATGGGGACTTGTGGCCACGATGCGGTAGCCCCGGGATTTGAGTTCTGCCAGAACGGCTGGGGTCTGGCTTGCCGGGGCGGGAATCGGGCCGCCGTCTGCCGCCTGGAGAGCTTTCCGGCGGCCTTTTACCGAGTTGGGGCCCCCTCCAGAGGGTTTCCGGTAGACCCGCATATCCAGCCACTGAGCAGTTCCGAGGTCAACCTGATTATCAGACTTGAAATGATGAGCATTCTCTATGGCATGAAGTTCGTGGATGCCAAGGGCGTCGCAGTGCCTGATAACGGCGCTTCCATTCCGGGGGTCGAAGAGGTCTTCCAGGACGCAGGCAATATAACGGGTTCGCTCCCCGAGAACAGTCCTCATGCGTTCCTTGCGTTCAGTGGTGATAAATCCCTCCATATATTCCCGGAGGCGTTTTTCGTAGTCGTTGAGCACGGGTTTGAGAATAACTCATGCCGGGCTTTCGGGTCCATAACCTTCCCTTTATCCCCGGGCTTTCCGAGTATAGAATAATGGATATGCTTCATCGACTTAACGGCGCTGCCCCGCGGCAATTCTTTTCCCGTCTCTTTCTGTTAACCACAGCCGTACTGGGCCTGCTTATCTCATCCTGCCGAACTACCATCGATCTGGTTCTGGACGATCCGGTGTTTCTTGAAGATATGGTGAATTCAGCTCTGCAGGGAGAGACGTTCAATATCACTCCCGAGGATTATCCTGATATCAGGAATCTTCTTTCCGACGATCATCCCGACTACCGCCTGGCCGGGGTGATTCTGGCAATCCAAACCGAAGATGAGGCCATGTATCCGGATATCATCAACGCGGCACTGGATGAGAATCTGGATGTGTCCGAGACGGCAAAAACGGCTATCCGTGAAAATCCGGAAGCATTTCGCCGGCACATTTTGAATCTTCTGAATGAAAGTGACCCCTCACGCCGTTCGGGGGGATTGTTACTCCTTACCGAGATCGGCGGCGAAGATATCGTTCCCATCCTCATCGAATATTTCAACGACCCAAACCCCGATGTCCGTAATCAGGCTTCCCGGTCGGTGAGAGAAGTCACCGATCGGAAAAATACCTTTCTCCGGGAAGCTATGGAAAGCTCCGATCCGCTCACCGCCTCAATTGCCTATAGAACTCTGGGCCGTTATACCAACCCCGACGATGCTCCGGTATTTATCGCGGTCTTCGCGTCAGATGAGCCGGATATCAGGAGAGAGGCCCAGTTGGCCTTTCTTCGCCTCGGAGATGGCGGCTTACCCTTCCTGCACATTGAAGCGGCCAATTCCAGCAGGCCGTACCGGGTAAGACTATCGGCTCTGGAGGTTATTCAGGGACTGAGGTCAACAGAAAGTCTCAGCCTGCTCATGTCTCTTTTAAACGATGATGATGAACGCATCAGATTGAAAGCTGAAACAATACTTGGAACCTACGGTTCCGAGGCCGTACCGGCACTTACAAAACTCTACAGGATGTCGGAGGAGACGAACCGGATATACGCAGTTCGGCTGATGGGGGAAATAGGGTCGGCCTCGGCGCTCTCATCCCTGGCTTCAGCTCTGAACGACCCGTCAATGGAAGTTCAGAGAGAGGCCATGGCATCCCTGCGGGGGTTCAAAGAAGCAGCCTGGCCGGCTATACGGAATAACCTGGTGGAGGCCGCTGTAATTCTTCTTCGGGAAGGGGGCGATCCATGGCTGGTTAGTACAGAAAACGGAAAACCGAATATTGAGGCCCTTTTTCTTCTTATCACCACAACAGAACCTGAATATCTGGAAGCTTACCTGCTGAGAATTGAGACTCCGAACCTGAAAATGGAAACTATAATATCTCTCAAGGCCGTATGGGATATTGCTGAAGAGTTCTCAGAGCTGGATAAGCTCATAACAGAAGGTAACGACCTCTACCTTCATGCCTGGCGGCAGTACGAACTCTATTCGGTGGCTTCCAGGAAAACTTTGAAGCTGTCATTTACAGAACTGCATGAGTATTTTGAATCCCGGAATCTTTCAGATCTCGAAAAGGCCGGTGTAACACGGGCAGAAAGCCGGCGGCTGGAGGGCGAAGCCAGAAAACAGAAGCTGTTTATCGACAATCTGACTGAGGCGGAGAAAGCCGGTGGAGAAGCCCGTCTGAACAAATACCGGGAATTACGGGAAATCCTTGTACGCAGCTGGGAGTACACAATTCCCGAACTGCGTCCTCTTGCGGAAATGATATATGCCGACAGAGCTGTGAGCCCTGAATCATTGGCCAGTGAGTTGGAGCTGCTGGAATAGAATATGGAATAAAAAAAAGCCGCTCCCCGAAGGGAACGGCTTGGAGCGGAAGCGACGGGGATCGAACCCGCGATCTCCGGCTTGACAGGCCGGCGCGATAACCAGCTTCGCTACGCCTCCAACTCGACGAGATGGAAATATAGAGCATAGCGGCGGTTTTGGTCAAGCGGGGGAATCTCAGGCGGTTTTTCTCTTCTCCCTGCTGAAAAGAAGAGTTTCCCGAATACCGAGTTCTTCCCCGACATAACGGGCAACGTTCTGATTCAGCCAATGGGGCTGATGGGCATCGGATGAGAATATAAAATTGACACGGTCGAGCCATGGAGAGAAGTACAGCTTCCAGTCACCTCTCCAGACATAACGGTTGTTGATTTCGACAAAACACCCTTCTGGTATACGGCTGAGATTGGTACCGACAGCCATGGGATGGGCAATGATGAGAGGTTTGCCGCTGTCCACCATCCGCTGGGCAGCCTTGTAGCATTTGTCCTCATCGTAACAGTGGAAAACATAGTATTCCAACGGGAGGG
>JAUUYD010000118.1 GCA_030590585.1 Spirochaeta sp. | reverse complement strand
TATCCGGCAGCCGATACATCCGGCGGTACACAGGCTCTTTGTTACCTTGGCCTTATCATTGGAATTACAGGCAACAAACCAATCAGCATCGGCTGGAATCATCTTCATTACACCGGTAGGACAGACAACCACACAGATTTCACAGCCTATACACTTAACAGGATCGACTATCACAAGGCCGTCACCGGTATAATCAATAGCATCCACCGGACAGGACTTAACGCAGGAGCCAAGGCCCAGACAACCGTATTTGCAGCCCTTATCCCCGTCGAACTGTATATGAGCCGACTCACAATCGGCATATCCGACATACTGAAAGGCCTTGACGGCAGCATCGTCTGTTCCAAGGCATGCCAGCCTGGCCACCATGCGGACTTTAGATCCGTCCACCGCAAGCCCGAGCATCTTACCAAGCTCTTCTCTGGTGTCGGCTCCTCCCGGGCTGCATTTGGACACATCCGTATCGGATTCTGAGGCCAGAGCTTCCGCGTATGATTCACAGCCGGCATAACCGCATGCGCCGCAATTCAACCCCGGAAGCAATACATTCAAAGCTTCAACCTTTTCATCTTTCACAACTTTCAACTTTCTGGAGGCAATTGCCAGGCCCAGACCCAGCAGGGCGGCAAAAACTGTAGTGGAAAGAAAGGCTGCGAGAATTCTTACAATATTTTCCATAACTTAACTTCAGCCTCCGATAAGGTTTGTCAGTAGAGCATGATCAAATGCCATAAAGGCCAGAGCCATCAGCCCTCCGGAGATAAACGCGATGGGTGTCCCCTTGAGGTATTTCGGCACCTTTTCCGTATCAAGCCGTTCCCGAATACCCGACATGAAAAGCAGCGCCATGAGAAATCCCGCACCTGCAGCTAAACCTGCAATAAAACTTTCCATGGGGCCGTAGCTCTTATTCACACTGATTAAAGCAATACCCATTACACCGCAGTTGGTGGTAATCAGGGGAAGGTAGATTCCAAGTGCCTGATATAAAGGCGGAGAATACTTACGGACCGCCATTTCAACCAGCTGAACCAGGGTAGCGATAACCAGGATGAAGGTGACCGTCTGAAGAAAAACGATGTTAAGCGGTACCAGAATGAAATGCTGCAGAGCCCAGGTTATCAATGTAGCCAGGCTCATGACGAAGGTAACGGCAAAGCCCATGCCCACAGCACTTTCAGTATTTTTGGAAACTCCGATAAACGGACAGAGTCCAAGGAACTGGGAAAGTACCAGGTTACTGATAAATACGTATGTAATTATAATTCCGACGTAAGTCATTTGTTTGTCACCTCTCCGAGCCAACGGAAAAAGGCCTGAAGAAATCCCACAACAATCAGGGCGCCTGCCGGGAAGGCAAACACCAGAACCGGCTTATCGGCCAGTCCGGGCATACGAAGCACCCCGCCGTCGGGGAATATTGTAATGGTACCGGCGCCGAGAACCTCCCGGACCAGAGCGATAGCGATAAGACCAACCGCAAAACCTATCCCCATTGAAACAGCATCAATTGCCGAAGCGCCAACTGAATGCTTACTGGCAAAAGCTTCAGCCCTGCCAAGAATGATGCAGTTGACAACAATCAGGGGAATGAAGATACCCAGGGATTTCGACAGTGCCGGGAAATAGGCCTGCATGCTGATATCAACAAGGGTGACAAAGGCGGCGATAATAACGATGTAGGCCGGAATATGAATATCATCAGGTATCTGTTTCCGCAGCAGGCTGATAACAATGTTCGAACCAAGAAGTACGATGATGGTTGCCGCGCTCATTCCAATGGCATTGTTCACCGAAGTGGATACGGCCAGAGCAGGACAGAGTCCCAGAGCCAGAACGAAAATGGGATTCTCTTTAAGTAATCCCTTGAACAGCTCTTTCATTATCTGCCCCCCCACTCTTTAACCAGGTCTGAGCCATTTTGCAGCGCGGAGGAAATACCGCTGAAGGTGATTGTGGCACCTGAAACCGTATCGACATCGCCTCCCAGGGCGGCCTTTGTCTGCGGGACCGGTTTATCGCCGCCTGCTCCGAGAAAGATATCCATATAACTGGTCTCTTCCGCCTTCTTGCCGAATCCCACCGTTTCATTGTTATCCATAAGCCGGGCGAGGAGAATCGAACCATCGGTATTATACGAGGCAACTACAGTCATGGGACCGCCATAACCGCTTGCGTTAAGTTCCAGAATCCAGCCTTTACCGTCTTCTATCTCCCATCTCTGAGCGACACCTTCTGCCGGTTCACTCTCCGAAGCACCCGGTGTTCCCCCTGAGGCCAGTACAGTCAGGGCTTCATTGAGCTCCCGGGCTTTGCGTTCTGCGATAACAGGTTCGGTGAAATTATTCACCACAGAGAGAAGCAATGCCGCCACCGCACCGATGAGCCCCAGTCTGAAAGCTTTATCTGCCATTTCTTTCATGCAGATACCCCGTAAGGTTTAGGTTTGGCAAAGCGGTTGATAAGGGGAACAACAATATTCATAAAAATGATGGCCAGGCTCACACCTTCGGGAATATTCCCGTACCGCCTGATTACAAATGTTAATATTCCGCATCCAAGTCCGAAGATAATACGGCCCTTTTTCGTCAAAGGAGAAGTCACCATATCGGTTGCCATAAAAAAAGCCCCGAGTATCAAACCGCCGGTGAACAAATGGAAGAGCACATCACCGGAGAAAAAACCGCCTCCGTACTGCATACCATCGAAGGCCCACATAAAAAGGGCGAAACTTCCAAGGTATGTTAAAGGAATCTCCCAGTTGACAATTTTTATGATAATAAGTGCAAGACCGCCGATCAGCAGAAGCAGCACCGACATTTCTCCCAGGGATCCGGCCATCCGGCCCATAAATAGATCGAGATAGGTTGTCGGCATTCCCGCAGACTCCAGGAGCCTCATAGGTCCGTCGACTCCCGGGGATAAACTGGAGAGAGCCACTTTCAAGCTTCCCAAAGGTGTAGGACCGCTTACAGCATCAACACCGCCGATACCCGGAAGCGTCCAGCTGGTCATATCGGCGCCCCAGGAGAAAAAGACAAAGACCCTTCCGGCAAGGGCGGGATTCATCCAGTTTGCACCCAGACCGCCAAAGCTCCATTTAACAACGGCAATGGCGAAAATGGAGCCCACCACAGGGATGAATATCGGTATCTCAGGGGGCATGCTAAAACCGATCAGAACACCGGTGACAACAGCACTGAGGTCATCAAGAGTATTCTCTCTTTTAAAAGCCAGGTTAAGCAGCCCCTCAGTAATAACTGAAGCTGCAACAGACGCGGCAATAACTAAAGCAGCATGCCATCCGAAGAGCACAATGCTCCAAATCCCCGCCGGTGTCAGGGCGGCAATCATCCCCAGCATCACTTTCCGGGTAGATCCGGGAGCGTGAATCTGGGGTGATGTGGAAATCAGTGGTAAACCTTCCATCAATTATCCTTTATTTCTCATCGAGAGCCGCCTCTTACGGCCCCGGGCGGCTTTAAATGCGGAAACAAGTGGTATGTGAGCTGGACAGGCATAAGCGCATGCTCCGCAAAGCACGCAGTCATCCAGTCCGAATGATGTAGCTTCATCCAGACGTTCATGTTCAACATTTTTGAATATAATTGTAGGAGATAAGCCCATCGGACAGGCTTCGACACATCGCCCGCATGAAAGACAGGCAGTAGGAGCAAAGGATTTTACTTCCTTTTTAGTCAAAGCCAGAATACCGCTGGTACCTTTGATAATCGGGGAATCCAGATCGCTGAAAGTAAATCCCATCATCGGACCGCCGCTGACGAATTTAACAGGTTCTTCACTTAACCCGCCGCATTCCTCGATGAGATCCCGGATTGAGCATCCAACCCTGGCACGGATATTCCCGGGTTTATTAATTGCGCCGCCGGCAATGGTAACCACCCTCTCAATAACAGGTTTATCATCACGTACCGCTTCACATACCGAAACCAGAGTTCCGACATTGGCGTTGATCACACCTACTTCTATCGGTAATTTTCCAGAAGGAACTTCCCGGCCCAGGGTTGCCTCGATAAGATTTTTCTCAGCACCCTGAGGATATTTAACCTTGAGGGGCATTACTTCTATTCCGTAGACCTCACCGGCTTTAGTAAGAATCTCAATGGCATCGAGTTTATTGGCTTCAATACCGATAATGACACGCTCAGGATTGAGAAGTTTTTTTATAATCCTGATTCCCTCTATAATATCATCAGTATTCTCAAGCATTACCCGGTGGTCAGCAGAAAGGTAGGGTTCACATTCCGCGGCATTCACCAGAAAGATTTCACAGCTTCTTCCCTTTGGTACGGAAAACTTCACATGTGAAGGAAATGTCGCCCCGCCCTGCCCGACAACTCCATGCAGTTTGAGAATCTCAAGAATCTCTTCATTACTCATCTTCGACCAGTCACGTATACTATGCGCTTTACCGAGTCGGGAGAACTCACCATCAAGTTCAATCACCGCCGCATCGGACTTGATACCGCTGGGAAGATAAATACTTTTAATTTCCTTCACAATTCCCGGTATGGGAGAATGAACCGAAGCGGAAATAAAACCCGCCGGTTCTCCAATCAGCTGAGCCTCCTCAACATGATCGCCGGGTTCTATCAGTGGTTTTGCCGGTGCCCCGATGTGCTGTGAAAAGGGAATTACCGCTATGGCCGGTAACGGTGCGATACGTATCGGTCTGTTCGAAGTGGAACCCTTGCCATCGGGAGGATGAATACCACCCCTGGCAAAGCTGCGGAATTTATTCATGCGGCCTGAGCCCTCCTGCGAGCTGTCAGTATTGGTTTATAGATACTCCGAACCTGATTTTCACCGCGGAACGGAAAGACAATGAGCATCAGTATTACCAGTACGGCAATGCCGGAAAGAACAATTTGTACAGCACTAAAAGAGAACCCTTTAATCCCCGGCGGCTTATATACTTCAATGACCGATGAGGGGCCCTCCAATGATGCAAAAAGCAGTCCGGGTCCCTGGCTCAGCTCGTGGTTTAGAACTCTTTCAAACCATGCCTCGTCGTAAAGAGTTATCATCGTTTCATCCATGGCTATGGAAATACCATTATCCTTGTAACTGCGAATAAGCAATGAGTCTCCAGGCATGGGAAGCCGATATTCCGCACCGTAGAGAAATCCCTCATTATGAACCGCAGAAGATATCATTCCTGATACATCGGGAAGGCTCCCGGCTGTCTGCCGATTTGCCAGATTGTGAAGTGAAGTAAAACTATCAAATCCTTCAGAGTTTAAAAGAGCATGAGGTATGGGAGAATGATTTCCCATGTTCCCGGCTGAATTCGCTAAGGGTACAAGGATTGTCAGTAACACTGCAGCCAGACTGAGAATCCTGAAAAGGGATTGAATATTCACCCTGGAATGCATTCTGTCTGATGGCTGCATAAGAGACAGGGGTTCAAAGAGCCTGTGCTCAGATCTTCTTGAAAATCCTGGTTTCCTGATTATCCCCGCTGATCTGACTGTCAGCAGAAAGATAAGTTCAGAAGAGATAAGAGCAATAAGAAACTGAAGAACATGAGCACCGCCAAGTGTAAGAAAAAGCGTAACGGCAGCCAGTGAATAACCCGAATATACAGCGATGATATATATCTTACTCCAGGCCTCTTTCCGGTAGTAAAAGTTCAGGGGAGAAAGAAAATAAACAAGCAGCGCCGGGAATACAACAGCGGGAGTCATTCTTAGAACAAGTAGAGCCAGAGGCAGAATTGCGATAAGCCTCGCAGTTCTAAACGAGGAATTACCGGTAAAAAAAGCAACCATCAACGCGGCAGCGATGAAAACAATAAGATGCAAAGCCATGCCGGGAGTCTGATCGTCCAGCAGCTGCCATCCCTTCAGGCCGGGGATTTCTTTAAGGAGCTTACGGTATGAAGAAATGCTGCGGTCGGCTGGAAGATATATCAGAGGGGCACCGTCGGAAATAAATAATTTTGAAATACGTGAAAGATAGGAATCCCGCCTGGGATCGCCTGGAACAAGGATGTCATCAAGTTCGGAAATCTTTACCCGCTCAAGATCGGGGATGGCCATATAACTCACAGAAGCACTGGAAGATGAGAGAGAACCTGTAATACCGGCCTCTAAAAGCAGTTCATCAGCCTGAGAAACCTCAATATCCGGTGAAACTTTAAGAATAAACCAACCCGGCCAATATAGCGATTCAGATCCTGTTGGATTTATAAGAAGGAGGACCATTGAGGATACTATAATGGATAAAAAAAGAGCGATTAGTCTGTTTCGTGTCCAAAGCTTAATGACATTTCTGGAATATATGGTAAGACGAGTTAAATCAGACACGATGACCATTGTCATTTAGGGCTAAAACAATGTCAAGCAAACTACCTTTTTTTAAACATACTTGACCTGTCATCAGGGAAAACCTACCTTCAGAGTGAGGAGACAACATGGGTCGTGATGAAAGTGCCGCCCGGCGCCGCGCCGGCGTTAAAGACCGCCTCCGGCAGCTCGTCGGCGGGACAAAGGTCTTTGCACTGATTGGTAAAAGCGGAACCGGAAAAAGTTTCCGGGCCAAACTTGTCGCTGAAAACTACAATATTGAGTACATCATTGATGACGGTCTTCTCATACAGGGTAACAGTATTGTTGCCGGGAAATCCGCCAAGCGTGAACGCATCTACATGAGTGCCGTCAGAACAGCTCTTTTTGATGATCCCCTTCATCGCCATGAAGTGGTTAAAGCCATTAAATCAAGGAAAATCAGGAAAATTCTACTTATTGGGACCTCTGAACGAATGGTAGCCCGGACTGCCGAACGCATCGGCCTGCCGCCGCCGGCAAAAGTGATACTCATTGAAGAAATCAGCTCAAAAGAAGATATCGAAAAAGCTCAGAAATCGAGGAACGAGGAAGGCAAGCACGTCATTCCCGTACCCTCCATACAGGTGGAACGGGATTATCCTCATCTCCTCTCGGACTCAATCAAGGTTCTCTTCAAGATAGGCCGTGGTTTTGGAAGAAGGCGAGGCAAGAGCCAAATGGTCTATGAGAAATCAGTAGTTCAGCCCTCATTTCATGGTAACGAAAAAGGAAAAGTTGCAATCAGTGAACATGCCCTGGGGCAGATGATAGCCCACTGCGTTGATGAATATGACGGTGAACTCATTGTTAAAAAGGT
>JAUUYD010000311.1 GCA_030590585.1 Spirochaeta sp. | reverse complement strand
GGATGCCATCTCAGCCTTTCGCGAACCTGCCGGGAGACTCATACCCCGGCGATACTTACCTGTAAGAAGCCCACCCTGCAGTACCTGATAAGGCGCAACAGCGATCTGCTCTTTCTCGCATAGAGGTAGCAGGCCATTCTGAGCATCCGTTTTAAGCAAACTGTATCCAGGCTGGTGGATTATCGGACGGGGTAAATCATTTTTATCTGCAGTTTCAAGTAATTCAGCAGTCTGCTCTGCAGAGTAGTTGCTGATTCCGTAATATCTAATCTTGCCTTCATTAATCTGATTCTTAAGTTCGCCTAAAATATCAACCAGGGGAACATCGGGATCAGGGCGGTGCAGATAGTAGATATCAATATAATCAGTGGCCAGGCGCTTCAGGCTGAGATTAAGCTGCTTGCGGATGGCTGCAGGACTTGTGCCCTCATCATCCGGCGCCTCTCCAACCTTCATACCTACCTTTGTAGCCAGTACAATATTTTCTCGCCGGCCTTTAAGAGCTTTCCCCAATATTTCTTCAGCCACAGCTCCGGCTGATCCAGGATGCCGGGCATAACCCTCGTACATATTGGCCGTATCGATGAAATTAATTCCCAGGTCTATGGCTTGCTGTGTAAGGATTAAGGCATCAGACTCCCCAACAGGGGTACCGAAAGTCATTGTTCCAAGACAGAGTTCCGAAACCATTAAATCGGTTCCGGGGATTTTATTTTGCTTCATAAATAGCTCCTTTTTACAGTTAATTGTTAATCCTGAACATGTCCGCAGAATCTACCCTTTACCACTTCGGGAGTATCCGGATCGTTATCGCTATGCACCCGGTGATAATATAAAATCGGGAATCCTTCTGTCAGTTCCATGCTTTTTTAATACCTTCCAACATTCGCCGCTTCATCAATCAATGCGCTGAGATTCTCCCATTCCACTTCATGCCAGATACTTGAACTTGCAGCCAGGATAAAACCTCCACCCGGAGCAAGAGACTCTATCGCCTGCCGGGTTGCTTTACGGGTGACATCCGTATCACAGTTGATAAGGTGATGCTCACAGCTGATACCCCCCAGGATGGTTTTTTCCTTTCCAATCTTTTCCTTGATTGTTTTGAGATCTGCTTTTGCAAGAATGGGATCGGCGCCCCCAAGCATATCTGTTTTCAATGATGAAAATTGCTTGAAATACGCGCCCCAACCCTCAGTCAGAAGATAGCAATGTTTTACTCCCGCCTGATGAGCTTTATCCGCCTGCCGGTTGATAACAGGAAGGACATATTTATTAAAATGCTTTCCGCCCCAGAAATCCGGTCCATCGTACCAGCCCCGGTGCTGAAACACATCGGGGTTCATGTCCAGTGCAAGCTCCGTCTGCCAATCTGCAATGCCTTCAAATAATCTGAGAAATTCTTCAACAAATCCGGGATTATCGTAAAGCTGCATCATAAACCACGGGATGTCACAGAACCACTGATTCGCATCGGTAACAACGGTACGCCGTACCATAGTCAGCAGCTCGTGTTTTTTGGCAAACTCCATCCCGCGCTGAGTATCTTGCCGCCATTCATCCAACTGCCAGATCGAAGGCTTCTGAAGAATATACGGGAGCTTCTCCAGGTCTTCTTCGGATTTTACCCAGGGTTCTGTGCGCCGGGAAATATTCCAGTCATCGAAAACATGCATGCTGTATTCTTCCCGTGTACTTCCCCCGAGGGTACGCTGAACCCAGAATGTATGCTCAAAATCACTCCAGTCTTTGGTTTCCTGAATAATCTGCCGAAGGGGACCCTTCGGTGTATCAAATTGCTTACCAAGCAGGATCTTTCCTTCAGGGGTTTTTTCTCTCCATGTTGTTATCTTCACTTCCGGATGAATTGTCGGCGTCGGAAGCCAGATAGTAACCATTGGATCGCAGCCAAGGCTCAGAAGAACCTCACTCCGTTCAAACTGAGTGTACCACTTGACATCTCTACTGAAAAAACGCGGTGATGCGGCATCAAGCAGGATCGGTACACGGTCGGGTTCTTCATGTCTCATGGTTATCAGATAGCGTTCCCTGCTGGAGATATCCCCCATCGTTAATTCCCTTTTTTAAGTTTTTTGATTGCAGCTTTAAGAGATGAAGTCAGATAATCAATGGATTCATCATCCATTCCGGCCCACCATGGGAAACTGAATGAATTGTCCCACCATTCCTCCAGGACAGGACAGTCTTGAGACCCGGCTCCAAGTTTCTGAAATAAGGGATAACGGTAGAGGGGGTAATACTGAACGATGCATTTGGTTTTGTATTCATTCACCATGATATCAAGCAGATCATCCCGGGTTTTGCTGTTACCGGTCCCTTCAAAATGCATGATGAATTGATGGTTGATGTGCTTGTATCCATCGGGTACTTTGGCAAAGGTGATTTCGGGAGTATCCGCCATGATTCCACGGATTTTTTCCGCCTGTACTATGAGGGTGTCATTCACATCGTCCAGATACTTCAGCTCTTCAATACCGACGGCACATTGAGCCTCTCCGATGCAGAAGTTATTCGGCCAGACCCCGTCAATATCAATATCAACATTGCTCATCGCCGGAATCCAGTACCGCTCCCGTTCACCTTCAAAGCCCCGGGTCCCATTATGTCTTAATCCTGGAAGCAGTGCGGCATCTGCATCATCACGGACCGTAATAAACCCGCCTTCCCCGAGAGTGGTAAAGTTCTTGGCACCATGCCAGCTGAAACATCCATAATCACCGAAAGTTCCCACATGTTTTCCGTCTATTGTACTTCCGGGTGACTGAGCACAGTCCTCAACAACTTTGAGCTTGTGTTTTTCAGCAATTGCCAATACTGTCGGCATATCAACGGGCATTCCCAGAAGATGCACGACAACAATCGCTTTCGTCCTGGGAGTAATTTTCCGTTCAATATCCTTCGGGCTGACAACCCAGGTATCCTTATCTATATCCGACCAGATAATTTTAGCTCCCACCTTACCGAAGGGAATTGCTGTCGCACAGAACGTATATGCGGGAATAATCACTTCATCACCGGCTTCCAGACGGCACAAAGCGGCTGCAAGATGAAGGGCATTGGTACAGTTATCCACGGCAAAGGCGTGCTTTGCACCGGAATACTTTTTGAAAACCTCTTCGAATTTTCTCATATATGCGCCTTGAGTCTGACCTTCAACATCAGCCATCACATGATGAACCGCATTGATCGAATCCTCAGAATATGGATGCAATCTGCCTGGAGCTGATACCTTGAATGTGATATCCGTTCCGCGTCCCGATGCGTCTGCCGTCTTAACCGACTGTTTCTTGTCATTCATCATTTTCATATCTCCTGTTTATCAACTCTTCCAGATGACCTGAAAGTATTGCTCTTGCCTGATCTGCATTTCTTCTGGCTAAGGCTTCTGCAATAGCCAGATGTTCCCAGAGCCCTTTGTCCTTTACCTGATGCGTTCCCCATTCCGGCAGCTCATTTGAAGCCCGGGAGAAGAATACCGTCAGGACATTGTGCATTCGAATCAACATGGTATTATGGCTGGCTTCCAGAAGAGTACGGTGAAAATCCAATTCTATAAGATCCTGACCACGTGCCGGATTATCGGAATGTGCGGTTGCTGCAAATTCTTCTGCCAAATCAGCGAGTGCTGACAGCTGGGTTTCTGTTGCCCTGCGTGCTGCAAACTCAATAGCACCGATTTCAATTGTGTACCGCAGTTCTGCAAGTTCACGGATATCAATCGCATTCATCACACCATATTGAAATGCCAATTCAAATAGGCGGATTGGATCCGGCTTGGATACAATCAGCCCTTTACGCTTTACACTTTCAAGAAAACCCAGTGCACGTATCCGGCTGACCGCTTCCCGGAGTACAGGTCTGGAAACCCGGAATTTTTCTTCAAGCTCACTTTCAGTGGCAAAGTATTCTCCTTCTTTGAGAGATCTCTCACCGATCATCTCAAGGATTCTGCCCACCGTCTGTTCTGTCAGATTTACTACCTGATTCACAAATACCGCCAAATATATGATATATACACATAAATAATATTCATATTAAAAGGTGAGAACGTATAAACGATAATAATATATGATATATTATGGCTGTCAACCCTGCGCATTGCCTCATAAATAATCTAATCCTGAAGTGGGTCGAAGTATTCAGTGTTATTTTCCTGCGGAGCACGTTATGCAACAGC